>DAOVRD010000409.1 GCA_030628375.1 Planctomycetota bacterium | reverse complement strand
GGTCGCCGGAATGGGGGAGGTGCTGCTCGCGCCTCTGCGGCGCTTCGCTGAGGAACACACCATCGGCGCGCTGCAGGGCCTCACGGAGATCGTGCCCGCTGAACTCGGCGAGGCCGTAGTGCCCCACGGCGCCCTGCTGCTGGCAGCGGAAACGCTTGCCGCCGAGGGGCGCGGATAGCCGCGGGCCAGGCCACAAGGAAGACGCTGTTGCCGACCGTCAACACACCGGTGCTTGACAGGTGCCTGGGGGCGGCATAGTATCCCGCTGGCGTCTGAATTCAAGAGGGTTGCGACCAGCATGAGCTTGCGCGACCGTAGAGGAATGGCCATGACAACGCTGCCAGGTGTCCTGTGTTTCGTGCTGCTGTTGGTGTGCTCAATTGCTTGGGCTGAGGATGTGCAAGAGGGCCTGGCCTCGGGTTTTCCGAACGATGCCGGGATTGCCGAGCATCCCGCCGTCATCTTCGCCTCGGGGTTCGAGAACGGGTTCGACGGGTGGACGCTCAACGCGCGCGACCGTCGGATCAGCTCCATTGTCAACGATCCTGCGCTTGCCCACAGCGGCCACGCGTGCTGCCGCAGCGTGGCCATCCGGGGCAAGACCACGGGGGGCAACGTCACCCACTACTTCCCCGAGGGCCTGGACCAGGTGTACCTTCGCTTTCACTGCCGGTTCGACAAGGACGCGGTGATACCGCATCACTTCGTCAAGATCCGGGCCCTCCGCCCGGGATTCCACGGCAGGGCCGGGAGACGGCCGCCCGGCGACATGGGCTTCTGGACCGGGATCGAGCCGGTGCGCAACAGGACCTGGGACTTCTACACCTACTGGCACAAGATGCGAGCGTCCAGAGCGGGTCCCACCGAAGCGGAGAGCGTCTACTACGGCAACAGGTTCACCGTGCCCGGTCAGACTCCGATCGAGCGGGAGAAGTGGATCTGCGTGGAAGCGATGCTCAAGGCCAACACGGTCGGGGAATCGGACGGGGAACAGGCCTTCTGGATCGACGGAAAGCTGATCGGATGGTGGAAGCCGGGCAGTCCCGTGGGCACCTGGGTCGGTTCCAGGTTCGTCACCTCCGATCCCCAGAACGACCGCCCCGTCGGGCCCTTCGAAGGATTCGACTTCCGCAGCGACCCGACGCTGACCATCAACCAGATTGCCCTGCAATGGTACGTCACCGAAAGGTACGCCGCACGGGGGACCAGCGACCGCAATATCGTCTACTTCGATGACGTGGTCACCGCCACGCAGTACATCGGCCCCATGAAGAAGGGCCCGACAGGCGCAGCCCCGGTGGCAGAGCCGCTGGCGGATTCCCCTGCACCCCCCGAGGGCAACCCGACGCAGAATCTCTGAGGGGTGCGAGACGCGCAGGCCGGGCGTGGGGCTGAAGATATGGGGATATTATGGAGCGGTTGTAGTTGTGTCAACCGGCTCGTCCCTGCCGATCTTGCCCTTCTTAGCCGCATTCACATCGCCCAGCAACCTCGCCACTGAATACGGAAATCCTCTTGTCTTATTAGTGCTCATCATGCCAACCTTTCGGCGACTACTCGTCAAAACTGTTCGCGAATCAACCGCCTCAAAGCGTTAATTGGGACGGCGAAGTTCAGATTCTGGGCGCCCCAGAACGAACCCAGACAAGTTATGCCTACTACCTGGCCACTCATATTCAAGAGTGCGCCGCCACTGCTTCCTGGGGAGATCGGAGCAGTTGTTTGCAGCAGCTCAAGATGGCCTACTGTTCGTCTGCCGCTCAGCAGTCCGTCAGAGATTGTATTCTCGAGGCCGAGGGGGTTGCCTATAGCTAGAACCGGCTCACCGATTTTCAGCTCTTGGGAATCCCCGAGGACAACCGGCGCGAAATAACCAAGCTCCCCCTCAATTTGCAGGATCGCGACGTCCGCATCTCCGTATTTCGCTATCAGAGAGACTTGCCTGTACGATTGTCCGGCAATGACAATTACAATGCCATGGGCCCCGTCGAGCACATGAAGGTTCGTAACAATTGCTCCATGTCTCGTAATCACAAATCCACTGCCCTGCGCAAGGCTGTTACCACTCGCGTCCGTTGCCTCCACCTTGACGACAGACCGTCGCAATCTCTCAACAATATCCGGTACCTTCAACTTGCCCCTTCCGAGACCCGGCCTGTGCAATAAGGCCTCTTCACGAAATCTCTCCTTCGCTTCGCGCGATGCCGACCTTAAGAACACTTGGGTACGTCCTGCCATCATCAGCTCTGCCAGTTGATCTTCTGCCGAGTCATCAATCATGTTCTCCACAGACTTCAGCCGAGCGCCCATAAGCACGCATGCGACCACCAGGATTGCAGCTGTCACTTTCCGCCACGGGCTGAGTTCGCCAGTTTCGACAACTACTGTCTTACTCCATTTGTCATGCCACATCCGGCGAGTGCTCGAGAAAACAGACAAGGCCTCAAATGGAACAAACCGGACCATTGTCCGTAACATTATGGCTGAGATGCTGGGTTTGCCTTCCTCTGCGGCGATTATTCTCGTTCTCAGAACGAGTTTTC
>DAOVRD010000155.1 GCA_030628375.1 Planctomycetota bacterium | reverse complement strand
CGTCGCCGGAGTCGAGCAGATTGTCCGTCCAGCGCTGGTCCTCCTGGGCGTGGGCTGTCGCGAACCAGACGCATCCGGTTGCCGGATCCTGCATCCTCAGCACGTAGGCGTTCTCCCACCGGAATTCGTCCAGCACGTCTCCCCCGGGCGAACCGTGCCGGCCCCACGGCGGCGAAACGCGGCTTTGAAGCTCCAGCAGGGCGTACTCCGCAAGCATGGCGGAGGACATCCACTTGCGCAAATCCCCGGCGTCGTGCCAGCCCCCGACAAGATCCAACTGCATGCCGTCATCGCTGGCGACCGCATCGTCAAGGTGACAGATGTCGTGGTAGCCGGGGACGGCCGTTCCGCAGCGGGTCCGATGGAAGAAGTCGAAGGCCAGCCCCATGGTGCGGACGTAGACGTCCCTTCCCACTATGAAGGGTGCCGACCCGCAGTCGTGGTCGGGGATCTCTATCACGTACATGCCCGGTTCGCGCAGGTCGCTGAAATCAGCCACGCTTGCCGGCCCCCAGTCGTTCGAGCAGCCCGCCAGCACGCCTTCGAGGACCACCTGCTGGCGGCGATGCTCCGGCCCCCGTCTCAGCCCAATCTGCCTCACGCGGAACTTCACTGCCCCTTCGGGCTGGAGCTCCACGACGCCCACCTTTTCCAGATCGGGCTTATAGCCGACATGGCTCGTGAGCACCTTGATCTGGACGCCTCGTGTCTCGACCATCTGCCCGTGCACCTCTTGGTTCGTGGGACTACGCCGTCCGGCGCGTGGATGGCAGTGTACCGGATTAGACGCATACACGCCACTTGAAGTTCCCTCCGCCTCACTACGCCGCCCGTTGGTGAGCGATTTGGGCGGCGAAACAGCGGAACTTGACACTGAAACAGGGCTGCTATAGTCTATCCGCAACGCACAAGGCACGGCATTTGGGGGGGAAGAACTATCGGTCCCAGTGCGAAACGTTTTGCTTCGGTGGTGGTTGCGCTGACAGTGGCTGTCGCGGTATGGCTCGTGGTCCGCAGCTCTGGCCCGGACTACGTCGTGTCCGCCCAACGGGCTCGCGTCGTTTCGCACACGGTGACCGGGCCAGTGCGGCAGCAGCGGCAGGCGGCGATCCCCCTGGCCGTTATAAGGGAAGAATATGGAGACGAGATAGTGATCGAGAGGGGCGTGTACCGCGCCAACGAGCCGGCTCGTTATGCGCCAGTGGCCTCGAAAGAGAAGAGGCAAACCGATCTGGCCGACACGCACTGCTTCCTGATCCTGGAACTCCAGGACCTGCCCGTAACGGTTCTGGATGCGGCTGGCAACCTGCCAGAAGATGAGGCCTTCGTCATGGCAGGGGAGGAGAAATGTGCAATCATGGTCAGCCGAGTCAGAGCGCCAAGGCGGACAGAAGGGAGCGACGTTGATTACCAACGGAATTCCTGCATGCTTGTGGCATGCGTCCCCAGACCCGTGCGCAAGATGAGCTTGCATCTGCCGAATCTCAAACCGATTCGCTTCCGCGCAGAGGGAACCATCCAGACGGAACTGGACCTGGGTGTGGTCCCGCATCACCCCATTCGTCGCTAAGGTGCGCGCTCGTGCCAACAGCACAGGCTGCCTATCCACCGATTCGCAGGCCACGCTTAGCCTGGCGGTCTGCCTGTGCGGGGTCCGGCTTCTGGCGCGGTGACAGACCGCATCCCCCGGGCCAGGATTCCTTGACTGTCCCCTTCCGGGCCCCCGCAGGCAGGGCGGACACGATAGGAGTCTTCGGCCGACGTTGATCGTTGTCTTGCTGTCATTCGAAACGGCCCATGGCGAAGAAACTGCGCTTGAAGATCATCGGCTGCGGCGTGTTCGAAGACGAACTCCGTGTCGTCGTCCAAGAGACAACCAACGAAGCAGACGTGGAGTTGCTGGACGCGGGCCTGCACGCGACGCCGGAAAGACTGAGGCTCCGCGCCCAGGAGGCCATTGACGCCGCTGCGCGCTCGGGCCGATATGACGCCGTGTGCCTGGCCTACGGACTGTGCGGCCGCGGGACGGCCGGCCTGGTCGCGCGCGACGTGCCCCTGATCGTCCCGCGCGTCCACGACTGCATATCGCTCTTCCTGGGCAGCGCCAGGGCATATGCCGAGCAGTTTGCGGAGCATCCCGGCACGTTCTACTTCACCACCGGATGGTATAAGCAGAAGGCCCATCCCGAGCAGACGCGCATGGCGGCTGCCCGCAGATTCGACCCCGAGCTCCATCCGCACTTCCGCGAATTCCGCCATAAGTACGGCGAAGACAACGCGCGCTATATCGTGACCTTCCTGGAGAGCTGGCGGCGGAACTACCACCGGGCGGCCCTCATTGATCATGGATTCGCAACCGACGAGCACGTGGCGACCACGAAGGCGGTGGCAGAGGCCGCCGGCTGGGACTACGCACGGCTGGAGGGCAGCCTCGCCCTGCTGCAAGACCTCGTGGCCGGCGACTGGGATGAAGACCGCTTCGTTGTCATCCCCCCGGGCCACACGCTGGTCGCCACCAACGACGAGCGCATCATGGAACCCGTGCACATCCCCATGGGGCAGTGGGGTGCCGCTGCGGCAGTGCCTGCGACGAGCGTAATGGATCGGGTGGCGACGGGCAGCCATCTGTGCGGCGACAAGACCACCGGCCGCGTCGAGGCGGACATCGGCCTGGGCATTGACGCCGGCGGCACCTACACCGATGCCGTGCTCTACGAGTTTGGCCCGGCGAGGCTGCGCAGCAAGGCCAAAGCCATCACGACCTACCACGATCTGACCGAGGGCATCGCCCAGGCGCTTGCCGGGCTCGACCGGTCGCTGTTCGGAAGGGTCAGCTATACGTGCCTGTCCACGACGTTGGCCACGAACGCGATTGTGGAGGGGCGCGGTCGGCCGGTGGGGTTGATCGTAATGCCCTATCACGCGGCGCTCGTGCGTTCGATAAGGACTCCGCTGTTCCGCCACATCAGCGCGCGGATGAACATTCAGGGCCTGTCGGAACTCGCTGTGGACGCGGCAGAAGTGCTGCGTGCGGCCGAGGAGATGGTCCAGGATGGCGCCATGTCCTTTGCTGTCAGCGGCTATGCCGCCGTTCGCAACCCGGGGCACGAGCGACAGGTCAAGCAGATACTTCAGGAACGCTACGACATGCCCGTCGTCTGCGGCCACGAGCTTTCGGGCCGGCTGGATTTCATCGCACGGGCGCACACGGCGGTGCTCAACGCCCGGCTGCTGCCACTTATCGAGGAACTGCTGCGGTCAGTGGAACGCGTCCTGGCCGACGCGGGGATAGGCGGTCCGCTCTTCGTCGTGCGGGGGGACGGGTCCATCGTCCGCAAGGAAGTGGCCCTTGTACGCGCCATCGAGACCGTGCTCAGCGGTCCGGCCGCGAGCGCAGCGGGCGGCAGGTTCCTGACGGGGTCACGCGACGCCCTGGTGGTCGACATGGGCGGTACGACGACGGACATCGCAGCGTTGCGCGACGCACGCATAGCCCTCGCCCCGGAGGGAGCGCAAGTCGGGCAGTGGCGCACCAGCGTGGCCGCCGCCGACGTCCAGACCAGCGGACTTGGCGGCGACAGCGCGGTGAGACCCGGCGGGCGGGACCACGTGCAGATCGGCCCGAAGCGCGTCATCCCGCTTTCGTTCCTGGCGACGCAATGGCCCGCCGTCCGGCAGGAACTGGAACGGGTCACAGCGGAGCACTACCGAGACGCCACGCCGGGGGATGTCCTGGACTTCTTCGTCCTGATCCGGGAGCTGCCCGGCCTGCCGCTTGACAAGCACGAAAGACGCATAGTCGAGTGCCTGCGCCAACGGCCGCACTCGCGCCGGCAACTCGCCCAGGCGTGCCGGTGCCTGGCTCCCCGGCTGCTCAGAGTGGGGCGCCTCGAACGAGTCGGCGTGGTCACCCGCGCAGGCGTCACTCCCACGGACGCCCTCCACGTGTTGGGGGAATACAACGAGTTCGACACAGAAGTCGCACGGCTTGGCCTGGCGGCGCTGGGGCGGTTCCTCGGCATGACGGCGACGCGGCTTGCCTTGCGGATCAAAGAAGAGGTCCAGCGGCAGTTGGCCCTTGCAGTCATGCGGCGCGAGTTGACCACCGAGGGCGCGGGCTGCCCGCCGGAGCAGTTCGCGGGCTTGCGGCGTCTGCTTGAGCGCGCGCTGGAAGACGACCGAGACGAGCCCTTCCAGATCCGCTGGCGCCAGTCCCGACCCGTCATTGGGATCGGGGCGCCCGTGGCGGCTTACCTGCCGGGGGCGTGTCGTCTGCTTGGCACCGAGCCCATCATCCCGCCCGATGCGGACGTGGCCAACGCGATAGGCGCCGTCATCAGCGAGGTGATCGTGACGGAAAGGATGCGCATAAGGCCCGGGGCATACGGCAACTACATACTCTATGGCCCCGACGGGCGCAGGGAGTTCGGCCAGATCGAAGAGGCCCAGAAAGTGGCTGAGGACGCTATGGTGAACTTGATAAGGGAAAGGGCGCGGGGCTTCGGCACCACTGAGGAGCAGGTGCGGGTGGAAGTAAGCCGTCGGGTCGGGCGACTGCAAGATGGCAGTGCCTTGTTGATCGAGGTCGAGGTGGAAGGCTTCCTGGCCGGTGCGCCCGCCATTGGGCAGGTGACCAGAAGGTGAGAAGTTGATACAATGTGATGCTGTGGGGGGTGGCCGCGAAGCTCCATTTGGCCCCATCGTCCAGCGGTCCAGGACACCGGACTTTCGATCCGGCAACCGGGGTTCGACTCCCCGTGGGGTCACCAACCTTCTGTAACTTCCAAGGCCCGTGAGGGACACGGCCAGTGCCAGGAAGGTGGGGCGCGCATGGGCACGAGCGAGCATTCCGCCGCCCTGACTGACTACCTGCCGGCATTCGCCGAGCCGGACGGCCCGTTCCTCACCTATTACGGCTTCGGGCCGGACAAGCTCCCGCGGCGCCGCGAATTCACTCGTGGCGAGTTCTGGTCCCTCGCCCTGAAGGCGGCGCACGTGCTGCGCCGGCACGGACTTGCCAGAGGCGACTGCTTCGCCGGCTACTTCACTGGAAACCGACCGGAAGATCTGGCCTTCAGGCTGGGTGCCACTATGGTGGGCGCGGTCCCCGTGACCGTGAACTGGCAGGCCGACACACGGGAGCGCATTGCCTACAAGATCGGGCTGACAGAGTGCAGGTTGGTCCTGACGGATCGGGGCACGCCCGAGGCATCAGTAGACGAACTGATCGCCCAGTTTCCGGGAGTCTCTGTCTTTTCGATCGAGGATCTGGACGCTCAGCGGGAGCTTTCGGAAGGCGAGTTCTGCCGCGACCTGGCCCACGAGGCCACCCGCATCATCATCTTCACCTCCGGCACCACCGGCCTGCCCAAAGGGGTGCGCCTGCCATACCGGAGCTATGTGACGAACCGGAAGACCTTCGAATCGTTCCTCCGGATCAGCCCGGACGACGCGTTCGCGCCGGTGATCGTCAACCCGATGCACCACACGAACTCAACGGCCTTCACCGACTGGGCGCTGCGCCGGCCGGGAACGCGGCTGCACCTTGTCGAGCGCTATTCGACGCAGTACTGGGCGCTGATCGTTGACGTGGCCCGGGAAGGCTACGAGCGCATCGTGGCGCCGGCCGTGTCCCGGCACTTCGATTATCTGGAGAACTTGCGGCAAGAGAACCTCTTGCCGGTGAACGTCCACGATCTGCGCGAAGCCATGGGCCACGTCGGTTTTCTGCTGGGTTCGGCGCCGGTAGGGCCAACGACCGTCAGGCGATTGCAGGAATACGCCGGGCGCGTTCCGATGGTGCGGTTCGGCTCCACGGAGACCTGCCTGCAGGTGATGGGAACGCCGTACGACATGCCCGAAGAGCAGAAATTGAGGGCCTTCCAGAGAGGCTGGGCGCACACGTGGAAAGGTGAGTCGCAGTCCGGCTACTACGTCGGCCGCCCCCATTCGCCCCATACCGACGTCCGCGTCGTGCGAAGCACTACCCGGGGGGAGGACGGCTACTTCGTGCAGTGCGCGGAAGGGGAGCCCGGGCCCCTCATCACGCGCGGCGACAACTTGATGCACGAGTACGTCAAAGATCCCGAGGCGACGCGGTGCGTGCTGCACGACGGCGGCTGGTACAGCGGTCTGGGGGACATCTGTTTCTGGCTCACGAACGACAATGACGGCGCTCGCGATTACTACTGGATGAGTCGTGAAAGCGCGCTCCTCATGCGCGGCGGAGCGAACTACGCCTACGCACAGATCAACGCCGAACTGAAAACGTTCATTGCGGACCGATATGACCTGCCCGCCGATTCGTTCGACGTCGCGGTGGTCGGACTGCTTATTGAGAGCGAGCACGAAGACGACTGCTGCGTGACGATCGAACTCGCATCGCCGAAGGCCAGGGCGAAACAGGCGGAGATCGGGCGGACCTTCCTGTCCGACGCCGCCGGCACCGTCTCCAAGGGAGCAAGGCCCGACCGTCTGCGCTTCGGCAAGATCCCGCGCAACTTCAAGGGCGCCATCCTCGTGCGGGATCTCAAGAATCAGTACCTCGCGGCGACCCATGACTGCCCAGAGAATCGCCGTTGAGTAGGACCATGGCGGGACTTCCCAGCGGCCCAAAGGCGCGGCCTATTCCGTCTGGCGAGGCGGCGGCCCATGCCAGATTGGCAGGCCGGCCGAGCAACGGGGCCGGTTGGCTTTCCTGGGGGCCCGCGCCGGCAAAAAAAGCAGGGGGCTGCGCGTAGACCGCACAGCCCCCTCTGGGGAGGATGAGCAACTTCTTCCGATAACGCCCAACCATCTTGGGCTAACGCCGACGATACAGGTCGGCCACGACGGCGTCAAAACAGCTCGACGACCTCGATATCCTGAAAGACATCGGCCAGCGAGGTCTCCGCCGCGTTGGCGTCCTCGTCGGTCAGGTCCACGGTGATGGGGGATCCCGCCCGAGCGGGCACGCTGGCCGGCACTCGTGTGACGCCCGACCTCTCCGCACTCTCTTTGCACTTGAGGCACTGCGTCGCGAAGGGCCTGGCCTTGAGGCGGCGGTGCTTGATGGGCTTCCCACAGGCCTCACAGATGCCGTAGGTGCCTTCCTGGAGCTTCTGGAGGGCCCTCTCTATCTCGCCTATCGTGGCAGAATCTGCCTCGGCCGACACGGCCGCCATGTAGTCAAGCTCGCCGTCTGCCGCCATGTCGAGCAGCTCGGTAGAGTCTGCAGCGGACACATTCTTGACCCTGCCGAGCATTTCGCTCAGTGCGTCGAGTAGACGGCGCTCCAGGCCCGTCAACTCCTTCCGTATGCTCTGGCGGTCCCGTTTGGTTATTCTTTTCGTTTCCATGGGCGTATCCTCATTTTGAGGCAGCCCTTTCAAAGTGCAAATCCCGTTCCGGGCGTAGGACCCGCGCCCCGCCTTTTCGCCCCTTTCGGCCGGCGGAGGCGACTTCGATGCCGTCTCAGGCGGGAGCACACCATCCCTTAGTGACCCCGGGCCCCAGGAAGTTCACCCCATCTGTTCCATTTTCTGGGCAAGTCCGTGCTCATGGCACAGGACGGCCGGCTTCAGCCCGCCAGGAGTGCAAGCCATAGGCAGGGAACTGGCGCCATGATGCCCATTCGGCAGGTCAGGGCCCCGGCCACAGGGCCGCCGGTGGGGCAGGAACAACCCGCTCATGCAGCGGCGATACTGTCCGCCAGGCTCTGGAGTCCGGCCGTCTGTTCCAGGAACAGCTGCAAGTGGTGAAAGGGGATCTCGATCCCGGCCTGGTCCAGCGCGTACTTGCACTTCTCGGTGTACTCCCACTGTTTCGGCAGTTGCTGCGGCGCATCCTCGATCCAGAAGCGCAGTTCCAGGTTGATGCTGCTGGGGGCCAGGTCCGTGACCACGACCTGGGGCGAGGGCTCTGCCAGGACGTCCGCGTCGTCAGTCAGGGTCGCCAGCAGCACCTGGCGGGCCCGGCGGATGTCTTCCTTGTAGGCGATGCCGATTGGCACGCGCACCCTTATGCGGGGCACAAGGGTGTAGTTGATGATCCTTTCCTGCGAGATGAGCTTGTTGGGTATGACTATGCTCTGGTTGTCAAAGGTGGTCAGGGTAGTCGTGCGCAGACTGATGCGGGTGACGTAGGCGTGAACCCCGCCCAGTTCAACCCAGTCGCCCACCGCGAACGGTTTGTCCACGACGAGGGTGATGCCGGAGATGATGTTGCCGAACGTATCCTGTGCTGCAAAGGACACGGCCAGGCCGACCACGCCCAGGCCCGCCAGCACGGAAGTCACTTTGATTCCGAACTGTGAAGCAGCCGTGAGTACCGCCAGGGTGAACACCGCATACTTGAGCAGCGTCACCAGCAGATCGCTGATCGCGCCCGGCATGCGGACCCGCTCCGCGTACAGGTGCAGCAGCCTCTTGACCAGGCGAAACCCGATCCAGAACGCCACCACCACCGCAACCGCCTTGGCCAATTCGGCAGCCAGAGACGGCACGCCAGAGACGAATTCGTTCAGAAGCGCCACAAAGTCAATGCTGCCCCACAGATCCTTGAGGAATCCCATGGCTCCGCTCCTCAGAAAGGGGTAGGTTACCGGAGAACATCCGCGTGCAGTCGGTTCGCTTCGAAGAGTCGCCGAACGGGACGCTGCCCGACTGCCGGGGAATCCGGCCGCCGTGCCCGAACGACCGAGCCCCCGGATGCATATGGTAGGAGAACCACCGGGGGCGATGCAACGGGGTGAATATCCCCAACCAGCGGAGCGAGAAGGGCCACGAGCGTGCTTGCCGGCACACTCCAGGCGCCGGGGCGATCGGGCAGGCCAGGTGGGCGGTCGCCGCTTGTGGCTGGGCGTGACGGGCCTGGCTCGAGGAGTTCGACGGTGCGGCACAGGGCGTTGGCCGGAGATTCAGCATCAAGGGGCCCAGAAAAGATTTCCTGCCACTTGACGGGAGGAGGCCGACAGGTTATGATAGCGTATTGAGTGAGAGTGTGCTCTTTGACAGACAGGAGACGGAAGCAGTTGGAACCCTGCAAGAGGTCTGCTGCTTGACTGGATGAGTCCGAGCGGAAGTCTGCGGTCAGGCTGACTCTGGCCCGTGGCAGCTTGCGAGCACGGGCAGGGGCAGTAAGTGATGCTCTAATGAAGGGTATGATACTGGCTCAGAACGAACGCTGGCAGCGTGACTTATACATGCAAGTCGAGCGCGAAATCCCGCTTCGGCGGGAGAGTAAAGCGGCAAAAGGGTGAGTAACGCGTGGGTAAACTGCCCTGGGGAGCGGAATAACGGCGGCCGCCTTGTGCGGCCCTTAGGCGAAAGTGCCGCTAATGCCGCATGCCGAGGCG
>DAOVRD010000255.1 GCA_030628375.1 Planctomycetota bacterium | reverse complement strand
GGAGAGGTTTATGAAAATATGGGAAGATGGCAGGATAGTAAGGGTTTCTATAAACAGTTATTAAAAATTCAGAGGCTTCAGCAACGCCCCCTTCAGGACCACATACAGCATCGTCAACGTCGGCGAGTTGAACCGCTTTGCCGATGGGGCGGTTGTGACACCGGAGGAGCTTCGCAAGGAGGGAATCGTAAAACAGGTGGAGCGCGGCGGCGTGAAGATCCTGGGCGACGGCGAGTTGAGAAAGGCCCTCACGGTCAGAGCCGACGCCTTTAGTAAGGGGGCCGTCGCCAAGATCGAATCGGTCGGGGGAACGACAGAGAGGATACCCGGGCGGCAGCCGCCGGTCCGCCATAAGATGCGCAGTGCCGCCACGCCCCGGTAGTGAGCAGGAACGGGGATTCTGGGAAAATGGGGACTGGCATCCCGGAGGGTGCCTGTATCCCATTTTCCATGCGCTGATCGCTTGAGAAGAGACAGATGAGCCTGCTGGAGCAAATAGGCAATGTCTGGCGGATCCGCGACCTCCGTCGGAAGCTTCTCATTACGATCGGACTCCTTGCGATCTGTCGCGTCGGGGTCTACATCCCGCTGCCTGGCGTGAACGTCCACGCTCTGGGCGAGCTGTTCCGGCAGATGGGGGGCACGCCCGGGGGGCATGTGCTCGGATTCATCAATCTGTTTGCCGGGGGCGCTCTTCGCAACGGAGCCATCTTCGGCCTGGGCATCATGCCCTACATCAGTGCTTCGATCATTTTCACCCTTCTGGCCAACGTCATCCCCAGCCTGGAGACCCTGCGCAAGGAGGGGGCGGCCGGGCAGAAGAAGCTGAACCAGTACACGCGCCTGGCCACAGTGTTCATCTGCCTGCTGCAGGGGGCCATCCTGGTGCGCACCCTGTTCGCGTGGCCCGGCGTCGTTCCGGCCGCCGCCAGCGAGAGTTGGTTCGGCTCCTTCAAGTTCATGGTCACCAGCGGCTTCCTGCTGATGGTCGGCACGCTGTTCCTGATGTGGGTGGGGGAGCAGATAGACGAGCACGGCATCGGCAGTGGCATATCGCTCATTATCACGGTCAACATTCTGGCCCGCCTGCCCACCGGCATTCATCGCCTGGTGCTGGGCATCAGGACCGCCGAGAGCCAGCAGAACGCCATCCTGAAGGTCGTGTTGCTGATGGCGCTGTTCGTCGGGGTGGTCATGGCCATCGTCTACATCACCCGCGGCGAGCGACGCATACCCATGCAGCAGCAGAAGCACGTGCGCGGCCCCAGGGTCTACGGCGGCCAGAAGCACTACCTGCCGCTGAAGGTCAACCAGGCCGGCGTCATGCCCATCATCTTCGCCTCGGCTCTGCTGATGATCCCGCAGATCGTCACCCAGTCCGCCAAGGCTGCCCTGGCGGGCAATCCGACCGGGTTCTGGTACAAGTTCGTCCAGTACGTGGGCGACGCCGTCGCCAGCGGCAGGTTGACGCTCACCTACGTGTTCCTGTACGGAATGCTCATCTTCTTCTTCTGCTACTTCTGGACCGCCGTCATGTTCAACCCGAAGGAGATGAGTGAGAACCTCCAGAACTCCGGCAGCTTCATCCCCGGCATCAGGCCGGGCAAGCGGACGGCGAACTACCTGGAGGGCATCATGAACCGGGTGACGCTGGCCGGCAGCTTCTTCCTGCTTGTCGTGGCTCTGATGCCTACGATAGTCATGTCGGCCCTTGGCGTGGACTGGGGCATCGCCGCCTTCTACGGCGGCACCAGCATCCTCATTGTGGTGGGCGTAATGCTCGACCTGGTGCGTCGCATAAACGCCCACCTCGAGGTGAGGCGCTATAGCGGATTCGCTGCGGGCGCCGGGGGTCGTGGAAGAAGCAGACGCCGGTGAGCGCCGACCCTTCGGCCTGTTGCTACTGTGGAAGGAACAGAGCGGTGAAACTCGTCTTCTTGGGTCCCCCCGGCGCGGGGAAGGGAACGCAGGCGGCCGCTGCGGCGGAGAAGTTCGGCCTGCGCCATGCCTCCACCGGAGACATCTTCCGGCAGGCCGCTGCGGAGGGCTCCCAACTGGGCGTCGCCGTGAAGGATTACCTCGACGCCGGCAGGCTGGTTCCCGACGAGCTGACCTCGCGCGTCGTCGAGCAGATGGTGGTGAGCAGGACGGAGGATTACATCCTGGACGGCTATCCCCGCACGCTCCAGCAGGGCCGGGACCTGGACGAGATGCTCCGGCGCCGCGGCGAGCATCTGGACGCAGCGCTTTACTACCGTCTGGACGATCGGGAAGCCGTGCGGCGGCTGACCGGCAGGTTGGTCTGCACCCGGTGCGGGGTGAACTACCACAGGCAGTTCGTGCCGCCCAGGGCCGACGGCGTGTGCGACAAGTGCGGCGGTGGCCTCAGTGTGAGAAGTGACAGCTCGGAGGAGGTGGTGAGGGAGCGGCTCGCGGAGTACCACGGTAAAACGGAGCCGCTCGTGGCTTTTTACGAGGAGCAGGGCCTGCTCGAGCAGGTGGACGCTTCGGCCGGACCGGAGGAGGTGACTCGCCGGACGGAGGCCGTCCTCGCCCGCATCGCGGCGGATTGACGGGGATTCGGCGGCAGGCGGTGAATGTTGGCCCTGGAGAGAGAGAGGCGAGATGGGGCCGATCGAGTTGAAATCGCCGGGCGAACTCGCCAAGATGCGCCAGGCCGGCAGGATCCTGGCCGAGGTCCTGCGGCTGCTGGAGGACATGGCCGGGCCTGGCGTGACGACGGAGCGGCTGGACCGGGCGGCGGCCCGCTACATGGAGGAGCAGGGCGCGGTGCCCGCTTTCAGGGGCTACAGAGGCTTTCCCGCTAACATATGCACCAGCATCAACGAAGAGGTAGTGCATGGCATTCCGGGCCCCCGTGAGATGAGGGAAGGTGATCTGCTGAAACTTGACGTCGGTGTCATCTGGGAGGGCTATTTCAGCGATGCTGCTGTCACCGTGCCCATTGGCCGGGTGAGCGAGCGGGCGCGCGCGCTGGTGCGGGCCACCCGCGAGGCGCTGGACGCCGGGATCGCCGTCGTCCGGGCCGGAGTCAGAGTCAGTGCCATCTCCGCTGCGGTCCAGCGAGTGGCCGAGGGCCGCGGCTTCAGTGTTGTGACCGAGTACACGGGGCATGGCATAGGCCGTGCCCTCCACGAGGCGCCAAAGGTGCCCAACTTCGTGTCGTCCGGGCTTGTGCAGAAGGACCCGGTGCTCAAGAAGGGCGCCACAATAGCCATCGAGCCCATGGTGAATGTTGGCACACATCGCACGCAGGTGCTGGACAACGGCTGGACGGTTGTCACTCGGGACGGCAAGCTCTCGGCGCATTTCGAGCACACCGTAGCGGTGGACGAAGACGGGGCTGTCATACTGACATTGCCATAAAGGCCTTGCGGCGCGGAAGGATAGCTGATATACTCGTGGTCTTGAGTTGACGATGCCAAAAGAGGAACCCATCAGAGTTAAGGCCCGTGTTAAGGAGGCCCTCCCTAATGCCATGTTCCGGGTGGTGCTGGAGGACGGGCACGAGGTCCTGGCTCATGTCTCCGGCAGGATGAGGATGAGGTTCATCCGCATTCTGCCCGATGACACCATCACTCTCGAGATGTCCCCCTACGACCTGACCAAGGGACGCATTGTCTGGAGGGACTAGGGGCATTGCGGCGGCGGAGGAGTCCTTGCGCGACGCGGCCGTGGGATCAAGTCCTATGCGGCCCCTGCGCAGCCGCCGTGGTGTAGAGGATCGCGGTCATGAAGGTTCGTTCGTCGGTGAAGAGACGCTGTGAAGAATGCAAGATCGTGCGCCGCAAGCGCGTCGTGAGAGTTGTCTGCCGCAACCCCAGACACAAGCAGCGGCAGGGCTGATGTGGCTTTGGTTTTCCGGCGGGTCAGACAGGGAATGGGTGAGAGGCTATGCCGCGAGTAGTCGGAGTTGACATACCTGCGGAGAGGCGCATTATTATCGCGCTCACCGCCATCTACGGAATCGGCAGGACGTCCGCCGAGCACATCTGCAACGTGCTGGGTCTTGAGCATAGCAAACGCGCTCACGAGCTGACCGAGGATGAGCTGAGCCGTGTAGCCGCGTACGTGGACCAGAACTTCATCATCGAAGGCGAACTGAGGCGGCTGGAGGCCGCCAACGTATCCCGGCTCCGGAACATCAACTGCTACCGGGGCATACGCCACCGCAGGGGCCTGCCTGTGCGCGGCCAGAGGACCCGTACCAACGCGCGCACCCGCAAAGGTAAGAAACGCACCGTGGCGGGGAAGAAAGGCGTGAAGGAACTCGGTCACTAGGCGCAAGGCGCCGCTCCGCAAGGGGCCGCTCGCCCGTCGGTTCGCCGCCGATCGTGGAACGGCAGGTGACGTTGTGGAACAAGATGCGTTGCTGAACCACCTGCAGGGCAATGAGAACCTGCTCAAAGCGATCGGCTTGTGCGGACCCGGCGGACAGACCGACCGGCGCAAAGCGAAGAAGCTCAGGGAGGTGGCCGGCTTCTGCGAGATTATACTGACGTACGTCGGCCGTTCTCTGGCCGGCCAGGAGTGCGTGCGGGTCGTCGAGTTCTCCTGCGGCAAGAGCTATCTGGGCATTGTGCTGGTGCTGCTGCTGCGGGACCTGCTGCAAAAGGAGGCCGAACTGGTCGGCGTGGACGTGAATGCCGACCTGGTTGCGAAGTGCCATCGTATTGCGGCATCGCTCGGGCTGGAGAAGGCGCGGTTTGTGGCCGGTCGGACGCTGGAGTTTCGAAGCGATGCAGGCTTCGATCTTGCCGTGGCCTTGCATGCCTGCGACACGGCGACGGATGAGGCCATAGCAAAGGGCATCCAACTGGGCGTTCCCCTGATCCTGACGGTTCCGTGCTGTCAGAATCAGATACGTGGGCAGATCAAGTCCGGGCACCCGTTGACGGCCATGACGGAGTTCGGGCCTATCAGGTATCGGCTGGCGAACCTGCTCACGGATGTGCTCCGGGCGCAGTTTCTGCACAGCGCGGGCTACCATGTCGAAATGCTGGAGATCAGCTCGCCTCGGCTGACGCCGAAGAATCTGTGCATCTGCGCGCGAAAGGTGAAGCGAGCGCTCAGGCCGGGCCGTGACCGCGGTTACAAGATGCTGAGGTCCTTTTTCGATGTCCGGCCCAAGGTGGAGCGGTTCTGCCCGGGTGTGCTCAGCGAGGGCGAGGGTTGAGCGAGGGCGGAGAGCAAGTTTGATTGTGAAGGCAAGAACAAAGGAACAGGCGAATGGCCAAGGCTAAAGGCGCAGTGCGGCGAGTGGGAGCGAGGGCGATCGCCCACATCAAGGCCACTTTCAACAACACCCGCGTGACCATTACGGACATGAAGGGCGACGTGCTCTGCTGTGAGTCGGCGGGCATGAGCGGGTTCAGTGGCTCAAGGAAAAGCACCCCCTTCGCCGCTCAACGCACCGGCGAGCGCGTGGCAGAGAAGGCCAGGCGAATGGGCATAGAGGAACTGGAAGTCAAGGTGAAAGGCCCGGGTGCGGGCCGCGAATCGGTTATCACCGCCTTGGAGGGGGCTGGCCTGACGATCCAGTCCATTGAGGATGTGACGCCGCTGCCGCACGACGGCTGCCGCCCCCGGAAGCGACGGCGTGTGTGAGTGCCGTGACCCTGGGGACAGGGATGGTCCAGATCGCGGCGGCGCGGTCACGGGCGTGTCAGGATCGGGTTCGTGGCACCGAACCGGCTGAATAGAAAGCGAAAGGCATGGCGAGAAACACCGGACCGAAATGTAGGCTCTGCCGGAGGGAAGGGGAGAAGCTCTTCCTGAAAGGTGCGCGCTGCCACACCGCGAAGTGCGCCATCGAGGGCCGCAGCAAGCTGCCCGGGATGCACGGCTGGCGGCGCAGGCGACCCACCGATTACGGCATTCGACTCAGGGAAAAGCAGAAGTGCAAGCGTTACTACGGCGTGCTGGAGAAGCAGTTCCGACGCTACTTCCATCAGGCCCTGAAGGCCAAAGGCAACACCGGCGAGAACCTGCTTTCTGTGCTTGAACGGCGGTTGGACAACGTCCTGGCGGTCTGCGGCTTCGCGGTGTCGCGGGCTCAGGGCCGACAGCTTGTGGCGCACCGTCATGTGCAGGGCAACGGTC
>DAOVRD010000073.1 GCA_030628375.1 Planctomycetota bacterium | reverse complement strand
CGTAACGCCGGATCACCCGCGCGGTGACCTCGGGATCGACTGGGCGCATGTGGACGTCGAAGTGGGACGGTTCAATGCCTCGGGCACGGACAAGCTCCACCTGGGCAACGAACTCCTCCTCGAGTTCGGCCGGATCGGCCCGCTCCCGCACTTCGGCTACGCTGCGGGGCAGTGTGCCGTCGTCGCAGGCGAACGAGCGCGCGTCCGTGATGGGACGCCAGCGGTAATGATCCCACTCGCAAGTGGCCGTCAAGTGGACTCCCACGGGTATTTCATGCTCCCTGGCCAGCGCGACGGCCTCTTCGAACCAGGGGCACGGCACCATGAGCGAGGCCTGCGTCAGGACGCCTTCGCGGAAGCCGCGGACGATGCCTTCGTTGACGGCGTGGCACAGGCCGAAGTCGTCGCTGTTGATGACAAGCTGCTTCAAGTCTGCCTCCCGAAGCCAGAGGAAGGCCGTCTTGCGGCCCGCCGCGGCCACGATCACCTGCCGCCGGAACGTGCGGCGAGCCGCCATCATAGACAGCCGAGGCCGGTGTGGCAAGCCACCTCCGGACGGAGCCGCGTTCGATCTCGGGTCGCCAACGCTTATCTCCCTGGTCACGGCCTTAAGCCCGGGGAGCAGGTGCCGTGGCCACGCCGATAGCAGGCGTGATAGCAAAACCAGCGAAATGATAGCAAGCAGCGAAGACGAAAACGGCTGAGAGTGCCGAATATGGCCTCCTCAGCCGTTCAGGGAGCAGCCTCATAATCCGTTGGTTGCAGGTCCGAATCCTGCTGGGCCCACCAGGACCGCGGTAGGCGCAAGGCTTTGCTGAACAACGCCTTGCGCTTTTTCCATTGACAGAGCAGAGAGCGACCGGAGAGAGCCGGAAGAGACTGTGGCTGCGTTCCAACGAGGCAAAGCCCCGGGCGGGACTTCAACCAGCTCAACAAAGCGGCCAGCCGCCACTGCCTAATGAGGGGTGTGAAGCGCCCGCCACCCGCTGCTGGAAGAGTCCAGTACGAACAGCATCCTCGCCCGACTCAGATGGCGCAGTTATCGGAAAGTATGGCGCGAATCTCTTTGGTTATCTTCCGGTCGGTAACGTCCCGCAGCAACCCCTTGAGCCCCGATGCCTGCTCCTGGCCGTCCTTGAACGGGATCAAAGTCAGTTCAGCCCAGCGGCGTTTGCCGTCGGCGTGGGCTATGGGCAGTTCCCGTTTGCGGGCCCGCATTCCCTCTGTGAGGGCTTGGTGCACCAGGTCCTGGACCTCCTCACGGGAGTCGGGGGCGAACAGGGCGGCTATGGCCATGCCCTGCAGTTGCTGCCAGCCGGAACCCGTCGTGGCAGCAGCCGGGCTGCTCCATGTGATGTTGCCCTGCGCGTCGGTGGTGAAGAGCACATCTCCCGCGGCCTCGATAATTCGCGCGACGAGCTCGTCACCGGTTTGATCAACGGGCGCCCGGGCAGCGACGGCCTCTTCGGCGGGATAGTAATGCTCGACCCTTCGCACGGCGGGCGAACCGTCCTCGAGCGGCGTGCTCCAGTATCGGAGTGCTTTGCCGTCCTGCGATGCGTCAAGCCGCAGGGGAAGCTCCTGGAGCTTTTCTCCGGCCCGGTGGGCGATGGCGACGACCTCGATGAAGCTCTGGGGAGATTCCGCCTTGTCCTCCAGGCTCTGCGAAAGCAGTTCCATATAGTCTCCGCCCAGAAGGGCGTCTGTGTCGCCGCACAGGAGATCCGCGGCCGCACTGTTGAGCCACGTGATACGGCCCTGAGCGTCCAGCGCCACGATTCCGCACTGCAACGTGTTGACGCCTTCGTTCAGGACGTTGGCCAGCACAGCAGCGTCGCCTGTCACCTGCCAGTCCGGCCCGCCTTCGGCAGGACTAGTCGCTCCTTCGGCGTGGCTCTGCTTAGCCGCCGATGCATCGCGGCGGAGCTGGTGCGCAATGATAAGGGGAAGAACGCTGCGGAAATGCGGGTCTTTGACAAGATTGAGATCGCCGCCCGCTTCCAGGATCTTGATGTGCTTCTGCGGATCCCAGTGGTCGGTCAGGCAGACGATGAGCATGTCGGCCTGCTTTATCTTCAGTATCTGGGTCAGGCCGGCGGCCGCGCTGGGCTGCGCATCCCAGTCCAGCACCGCCACGTCGTAGTGGACGCTGCGGCTGAGAGTATCGGAGCAGGAAACCGTGAACAGCACCGGAAAGACCTCTGCGTTCTTGATTGTCCCTTCGATGGACGTCTTGATGGCCTGGGAATCGGCCTCGACGTCTTCCACCAGCATTACGCGGATAGGGCGACCCAGATCGATCCTTTCCTCCTCGGGCAGGACTTCCGGACGCGGCGGACCCGCCTCCTGATCGGACCGCCTGTCGGGGTAAGGGCTGGCGCCTCGCAGACGCTCCGCATTGTCCAGCCAGGCCAACGCCCTTGCGGCCTTCGGATGGCCCATTTTCTCGGATCTTTCGAGCGCAACGCGTGCCATTCCGCAATTGCCAACTCGGAATAGACACACGCCCAAGCCCAACCAGCAGTGCGAGTCGGTTGGGGCCTTCTCAGTCGCCTGAAGGTAGACCTCTACGGCCTCGTGCCACTTGTGCTCTCTGGCCAGTTCGGCGCCTTTTCTCAGCAGATTGGTTGCTTTGCCCATATGTTGTGCCTCTCCCCGCACCAGGTTTCCCGGAGCCGGCTCATGCCCGCATCCGGTTTGGCCGGCCTGGCATATGGCCGCTTGACCCGGGTCTTGAGGACCTTGCCCCAAGACAAGGTTTTCGCAAAGTATAACACCTTCTCGCCCCCGCCAGCCCGGTGCTGGCTCAACTGCACGCCAGATAAGGTATAATCAGACAATGAGTTCACGGACTGTGGGCGCGTTGGGAGGCTTGTGCAAAAGCGGTGCCGTGCATTCTTGAGACATCATGACCGAACAAAAACACCCGCAAAAATATGGCAAGTGCCGCATCGAGAAGGAAATCGGGCGCGGCGCGGCGTCAATAGTGTACCTGGCCTGGCATGAGTCCCTCAGGATCCCCGTCGCCGTCAAGGTGATGAACAAGGGAGACAACAAGAGCGTGACAAAGCGTATCATGCGCGAGGCCAACATCGCAGCGCAGCTTACGCACCCCAGCATCGTGCGCATCTATGATTGCGGCGAGACCGAAGATTCTCACTACCTTGTCCTGGATTACATAGACGGTGTTGACTGCCTGCATGAGATTGACGAGAAGGGGGCATATGATTGGTCACGCGCAGTGGAGATCACCAGACAGATCGCAGACGGACTTCGCTATGCGCACGGGAGGGGCATGATTCACCGAGATCTGAAGCCTCAGAACATCATGATTGATGCCAACGGAAACGCTTGCCTGGCGGATTTGGGCCTGGCAAAGATCATCTCGCAGCAAGTGAGCTCCGACACACTGAGCGGGGACGTTCTGGGCACGCCGTTCTACATGAGTCCCGAGCAGGTCAGGCAGCCCCGCGATGTTGACTTTCGCTCGGACATCTATTCTCTTGGCGCTACGCTGTACCACATGGTTACCGGCGTGCCCCCTTTCGAAGCGGGCACCGCCTACGAAATCATGGCCAAGCATCTTGACCAGGCCCTGGTGTTCCCGGAAGAGCAAAGGTGGAACCTGCCCGAATCGCTCTGCCAGGTGGTGATGCGCGCGATGGCGAAGGACCCGACAGACCGCTACCAGAGCTATGAGGATTTGATAGCCGACCTTGACGCGCTGCTGAGCGGCGAGCAAGTGGCGGACAGTGGTCTTGTTCCCGCATACGAGGCCGCGCACGAGGGGGACGTGGCGGCGATTGAGGCTGCCCTTCTCGAGGAAGTGGAGAAGGCGCCGCTGCAGGCGCCCTCTCCTGTCGACCCGAACAAGCTCGGCGCGACCGCGGAAAACGTGCAGGCAAAAGTTGCGGGGGTTCTGGCACTGTTGGCGTACGTGTTCCTGCTGGCTTGTGTGCACCAGCTCGTCCTGACTCGTGCCGGCCTTGCCGCCGGCGTTGCCTTGACGGCCGCGATGCTCTTGATCATGTCAGGATCGTCTCTTTCCGTCTTGCGGCGTTCCAGTCAAGGGGCCGCTGGCAGGGCGTCGAGTCCTGTCGAGGACCAACTCTACCGGGCGCTCGAGCCGCTCTGCGAACGGCTGGCCGTTCCGACTCCTCGCCTCTACATCTCGCCCCGACAGCGTAGTGACTGGTACGTTTACAGCTTCTCCGGGCTGAAGGGCTGCATTGACGTCCCGGGCGGATGGCTGAGCAGGGCCAATCTGACCGAT
Organism: Planctomycetota bacterium; assembly: GCA_030628375.1. Lineage (GTDB taxonomy): Bacteria > Planctomycetota > Brocadiia > SM23-32 > SM23-32 > DAOVRD01. The sequence goes on along the minus strand of DAOVRD010000073.1, from coordinate 10,105 downwards.
GAGGAAACGGAGGCGCTCGCGGCTCAGAGCCTCGGCAGCCTTTATAGCAGCGATTCCGGCATTCGCCTGCTGCTTTCCGGCCCGGTGGCGTTGCTCAGAATCGGCAGATGGGCCGCTGCGGGCCTGTGGGACCGCCTCCCCTGGCTGGATCCGCCACTAAGACGACAACTGGTCGATGGCGCTGCGCTCGCGGCAATGGCCGGCATCCTGGCCGTCCTTGGTCTGCTGGCGTGGTCATCCCCGTGGGGGGGAGTCATGGGACTCGCCTTCGTCGCTCTACTGCTGCTTGTGGCCTGGTTCGAAAGGTCAAGCCGGCACGCTGCCGATGCGTTTGCGACCGAGTTGATGGGAAGCTCGGACGCTGTGAAATCCCTTGTTGCGGTCTCGGGTCTGCAGGAAAGCGAGTATGACAAACTGCAGCATGATCTTTCCCGGCAGGCGGTGGCCGGAGAGTCCACGTTGGAGCCGCAGCAGAACGAGGCGTTACTGACCGCTGACGGCATTGTCTCCCGCTACAGCGAGACAAGATATCGTCCCGGGTTATGTGCAAGGATCCGGGCGTTTTGCTCTCCCGTGCCTTGCAGCGCCGAGCGTATTAACCGGCTGGCCGGCGTTGCCCAAACGCGGCTGCCAGCGGCTCGGACCGTCGCGGCGGCGAAGCGAGTATTGGCCGGCCTGGCCGGGAGCCCGGAAGAGCGGACTGTGACAATACGGGAACTGGCAGCCGTGGAGTCTCATAAGGCTGGCGGGGCCGTTGCTGGCGTCGTGGCAGTGGCATTGCTTATGTTTCTTTCCTTGTACGGGGCTCCGGCCTACGCCGCGTTCCTCACCGTGACGGTTCTGTTCGCATGTGGATTAGGCGTTCAGGTCGCTGCGCGAGCTTCCGGCGGCGTCATATCGCCGGGGAGCTTCGGCTGGCGCATCGTGGTGGCGGCCGTTTTCTTCACGTGCGCCAGCATGGTCGCCATCTGCCTCGTGGGGGGGAGAAACCTATCCTATCTGGCCTGCGTGATGCCTCTGTCTGTTGTCCCAATCAGCCTTATGGCGGCGATCTCGGGCGCCCTGTGTGTGCGCCTGAGCAGACTAAGACAGACCAGGGCACAGTCGTGACCAACCCATGGCCGGCGGGCAGAATCTTCTTGAATTCGGCAGGCGTCGGAACGTATCGTACGTCATGCGGAAGCTGACCGACTTCACTTATGGTTCTTATCTCGACGGCCTTGAACCGAAAAGGTAAGTCAACGGTGTCTGAAGAGGAGAAAGAACAATCGCAGTCGCGGAAAGGCCGGAAGCAGGCCGGAAGCAGCGAAAGGGGCGGCGAGGGCGCCCCCTTGCAGGAAATGCGCGTTGAATACGTGGACGAGAGCCAAACGATGGGGGCGGCTCTGAAAGCACTAGGCGAGCGCGTCAATAGCCTTGAGAAGCAACTCATCCTCCTGGAAAAAACGCACGGCGAAATGGTCTCAGCCGTCAACCAGCAAGCCAAACAGGTGCAGGAATTCATTACGTCAGCAAGCCCCCGCCTGGGAACAATATTCGAGGCGGTCGCCAAGATGTTGACGCAGAGCAAGAGAACTGAAGCTCCCGGAGCCGCGGCCGCCGTGAGTTTCGAGGACGGAATCCCCGAACGCTTTGCCGATGACAAGGAGCACCAGGAAGCATGGAGGACCGCCAGAATCGTCGCTGCTGAACTGGAGGCCTACTATCCGGACGAAGTGACCGAGGGCATCCTTGGCGGCAACTTCTACCAGCTGCTGGGCGATCGAATTGGAGAAGCGCGCGAGACCTATCAACAGGGAGTCTCCGAAAAGGTCCTCCAAGAATGTGATTATTTCTCGGCAGCCATTGAGGCCCTGGTTGCCAGGAAGCAACGGGACCTGCAGGAACAGGATTCCCCTTGAGGGGGCAGGGAGTCTCTGGTCGGCGCGCGTGAGGTCCGAAGAGTGCTGTGTCAAGGCCCCCGGGGTGAAGGCGACGTCACCTGTGGCGGAATCAGGTCAGGTCCGTCGCTTCGCTCAAGCATCCACAAGCTCGGTGACCGTGCGCGCCAGAGCGTCACGCGTGCTGGCATAGCGGTCGGCAACGTCGTGCTGCCGGTGTATATCGTCTGCCAGGTTGTAGAGCGCCGCCCCGCCCCTTTCCGCATCGAGCAGGTAGAGCCAATCATCCTGCCAGGCGGCGACCCAGTTGCGGTGGGCGGTTACCAGGTGCGGGCGGAAGGTGCCGGCCCCGTCGCTGACGGCCGGCCACACGTCTGTCCCCTCCACGTCCTGCTTCGGCTCAACGTCGAGCAGGGCGAGAACCGTCGCGGTCAGGTCGATGTTGTAGAGCCATCCCCCGAAGCGTCTGCCGGCGTTCTGTCCGTCCGGGTGCACGATGAAGCAGGGCACGGGCGAAAGGGCCGGACCGGTGCAATGAGGCGACATGCCGTAACAGTCGAACTCCCCTATGATCTTGCCGTGGTCGGACATCAGCACGACGAGCGTCTTCTCTGCCAGACCGAGGCCGTCCATGGTCCGGATCAATTCGCCGATCCAGTGATCAACCATCGTGCAAACGGCGGCATAGCTCGCGCGGAGGTGATGGTGCTCGGCGTCGGTGAGCTCGCGGCGGCGGTACGGGTTGCCGTAGATCAGGCTGGCCCCGCGGTAGTCAGGGTCGTAGATGTCCAGGTAGCGGTCTGGCGCCAGCCACGGTTCATGGGGCGAGAAGGTATCGATGTAAAGGAAGAACCGCTCGTGCGTATGGTTCTGCTGAAGCCATTCGATGGCGCTTCGGAAGGTGCGCGGGCAGGGGAAGTCCTCCTCGCGGGCGATGTCCAGATGGTTCTGCAGATATTGCCGCAGCACGTGGGTGCGATAGGCGTCAATGGGCCGGTCGGGCTTCATGTATTCCTGGAGCATCCCGTCCGGCAACGGCCTCGTTTTCCACTGATCGCATTCCTGACCGCGCTCCCAGTGGAACCCCTGGAAGCCGCGGTGAAAGTTCATCGCCGGCTTCATCAGGTGATAGGTATCGGCGAACATGGCGGTAGCGTAGCCCTGTTCGGAAAGATGCTCGGCGAGGGTGACGTCGTCCTCGCGCAGCGGCCGCCAGCCAGGAGTTCGGACGACCAGGCCTTTGGGGAACGGCTCATCCTTCCACGGGAAGATGCGACGGCCGGTGTGGATGCCCCGGCGGCAGGGGATGGTCGGCAGCGCCTCCGAGCGCATCCGCTCGAACAGGACCCCGCGCCGCGAGAGGGCGTCCAGGTTCGGCGTCTGCACGTGGATGCTCTCGCCGCCTTCGTCGAGGGTCCCCTCAGGGCGGTAGCAATGGACGTGGTCCTGCCTGAAACTGTCGGTGACGATCCAGATGCAGTTCATCGGTCCCCCCGATCTGACTGGGCCGGCCTCCCTCTCGCAGATAGAACCGGGGCCCGAGCAGGCCCTCAGGCTCCCATTGCGCGCAAGGCAGGCCGGACAATGAGTTACGGCTTTCGGATCGAAGTGTAACCGTCACGGCGGACTTCTTTCAACCTCTCCAAGGGCTTTCCCCGGCGACGACCTCTGTGGCGGGCAGCGCGAGCTTGATGCCATCGAGAAGCAGAAGCAAGAGATTCAGAGGCGCGAGCGGCGACTCAAGGCCGAACAATGCGCTGTCCTCAATGGCACGACGGTCGAGGACGAACTCGAGCGCGGCGGCGGCTACGGGCGCTATGACTACGTGGTAGAGGATGCCGTTAAGGCGCGGGCCAAAGCCCTGGAGGTCGACATCCTGGCTGAATCGGACCTCGGCAACCAGGTGCTGGCCTAAAAGAGGCCCGATGACCTGATTGAGCCACCTTCCACCCACCGTATCTTGGCAGGGCCCCGTCAGGGGTCAAGGCCGGAGAGATGCCTGGGACCACATTCACAAGCAGCCCTCGTGGAAGCCCCTGAGACGGGCACGGTAACGGGCAACAAACGACGACCGACCGAACCGTAGGAGGACGCTGAAAAATGCCCCCCTGACACGCTCTTTCAGAGACGCTCCCACTTCTCGCGCCAGGTGTCATGTTGGGCATCGGGCGGCCGTGTCCTGCGTGCGGCACATCGATCCAGAGGATCAGCTACCTGAGCGGACATGCTACTTCTGCCCGAGTTGCCAGATGGAGTGGGCATCCAGGGCCGGCTCAGAGGGAGCGCACACTTGACCCCATTCATCCAGGCAGTGTCCCTGGAGCCCCAGTATGACCAATCGCCGCTTCAGCCACCTCCAGGCCGCTTGCTGCCATACTTGCCTGGGTAGGTTTTCCAGCGTCTGTGCAGCCAGAGCCACTCCTGGGGGGCCTCACGGATTGCCTCCTCCAGATCCGAGGTGAGGCGCTGGGTAATGCGGAAGACCTCAGACTTAGTGTCGGCGCCGGGCACCGGCGTGAAGACGTCCTTCAGCACCAGGCGGAAGCGATTCTGCCCCGGGATACGTCGCCCGTACGCGAACGCAACGGGGCAGCCAGTGCGAATCGCGAGCCGGGCGACGGTCGTCGTGGTCGAGGCAGGCCGGCCGAAAAACTCGACGAAGATCCCCCGGTGACGGGCGTCCTGGTCCATGAGAAACGCTACGATCTCGCCACGTTTCAGCAGGTGAAGCGCGCGACGCATCGCCCCGTGCCGCGGAAGTATTCGCATGCCCGTCGCCGTGCGGACTCTTCGGACGTAGCGATCGAAGAACGGGTTGCGACGAAAGCGGGCAAGAGCCCACGCGGGGAAGCCTAACAACGGCAATGCTGCTCCCAGCACTTCCCAGTGACCAAAGTGACCTGTCACGAGTATCGCCCCAGTCTCTGGTGATATGTCCCTCAACGTGTCCCACCCGACAGCTTCGAACAGGTTCGCCGAACTCCGCCGGCGAGCCACATGAGCGAAATTGAACGCATCAAGGAGGGACTCCAGCAAGTGCTCATAGACGCCCCTCAGAATCCGCAACGCTTCCTTCCGGTCGAGCGCGGGAAAAGCCTTCCGCAGGTTGGAGAGCGCGCCAGCCTTACGCTCAGGCCTGTCCAGCATGTAGGCGACATCACCCATCAGACGAGCAAGCGCTCGCCCCGCGGACCAGGGCAAACTCTGCAGGAGCGCCAGGACGCAGCGCATTGTCGCATACATCAGCCAGTCGCGTAACTTTGTTCCCATGACGCACTCTAACTTGGGAGCAGCCGTCAGGTCAACACTCCTTGTGCAACTGCTCTGTCACTGTCGGGAAGCATAGCGAGAGTCCACTGTCAAGGCGGGCACCGTAACGGCACCTTACAGTTCCACGGCCGCCAACGTCAGCGACATCCGCGCGCGTTGCTCGCCCAGCCTCATTCTCTTTCAGGACAATAAGGAGGTGACACGATTATGAACGAACATTGAAGACCGAGCAAGTGCCGTTGGCCGATGAGCTACCCTGACCTCACGCCGGGGCTTTCTTCTTGCCCGGAGGATGTAGTTCTGGGAATTGCAGTTGCAGAGAAGGAGCATTGGAAGGAAAGGATCGGCGAGCGCATCGGCCGGCGCATCGAAACGCTGGTGGCCAAGCAAGACCCGACGTTGCTTCAGCGCGTTGCCGAGCAGGCATGGGCCAATGCTTTGGAAGCCGACATTCTGGCAGAATCGGGGCTCGGGAAGCAGGTGCTGGCGCTTCGGGAAGAGAAGGACAATCTGCTCGATACGGTCTGGCCACAACATCCAGCAGCCAGATCAAAGAAATCTCGGAGCAGGTGAACGCACTGCTGGAGCTTAAGCCCACGGCGCTCGAAGAGAAGGCGCTGAAGATCGCACCCATCGAACCGGAGTAGGCTTTGGCAAAGCTGGACGTTCTCACGAGAGGGCTCGGTTTCCTCGGGCCCTTTCCTTCCTCCGCCGGAACGGATGGCGACTGAACATGCCCTCAGAGCAGATGTTCGCTACGGCTGTGCAAGTCCTGCGGCAGGAAGTTTACGGTGAGCAAGACATAGACTCCGCCTTCCCTATCCAGAGAGCTTTCTTCAGTCGTGGGCTTGACTTCTTCGCCCCTCCTTCGCGATCCCTCTCGTTGAGCAGATCTGTTCACTCTCAATATGAAAAGGAGGCCCGCGTTTACACAGGACGAGCTGGCCCTTCTCACCCTATACCGTGCGGCTTTGGCACCAACACGCCATCGCGAATATCAAAGAACTTGAAGGCATCAGCCAGTTCGTTGATGACGAACGCCAGATCCTCGATGCAGGATTTGGCATCATCAGCAGGCTGAAGCGGCCCACTCGGGTGAACGTAATCTGTCCGCTTGTGCCACAGCCGGATTAGGACGTCTGCCACAGACCTCGTGATTAACCCCAAATGAGTCAGGAAGTTGGCAGTCCCTTTGTGGCTTTCGTTCTCCCACTGCTGGCGCTGCTTGCCGTACTCCTCAGCGCCGATCTGAGATTTGGCTCTGCGCACAATCTCGGCCTCCACACGCTCCGCAGTAATGCCGCAAACGCAGACGCATGAATAGAAGTACCCCTCATTGTACAAAGTATGAGCTTCGGCGTAGAAACGCATGAACGGCGTTACGCCCCCCAGGAGGAGGCCCGAAGCGTGTCTCTCCAGATACCGTTCAAGTTTAGCCTCGTCGAGCGACTCCTTGTACCTCTTCAGCAGTTCACTCTTCAGAAAAGCTTTACGGGCTTTCGGATCAGCGATCGTCCGGAATGCATTTATCTCGGCATTGATAAACACCTGCATTTCGCCCACAAGCATCTCCCCCCTGTCAGACGGATTCTCGGGTCGTCGCACATGTGTAGATGTCATCAAATACACCGCCCACCGGTCCATGTTAGCCCGGATTGACGAGTTGTCAAGAAAGGCTTGCAGCTGGGGTGTTAGGGACAACCCCTGAAGCTGCACTCGCAGAAGGAGGTGATGCAGGCATGAGCTGAGAAGAGTGACGGTCCGATCGTCGCGATTCAATCGATTACGCAACAATTCCGCAATTGGCATTTTTCTGATTTCGCCCTGCAAAGAATCTGATAGACGGTGGGCGCAATATGCGGTGGAAAAGCGGCGCTGAAACCGGGCCGGTTCAGCGTTCCAGCGAGGCGATGCCCTGCCGAATGGCGTACCTGACCAGCCCGGCGAGGCTGTGGATGCCCAGCTTGACCATCATGCGGCGCCGGTGGCTTGAGACCGTCTTCGTGCTCACCCCTAGGAGGGCCCCGACCTCCTTGGCGGCCTTGCCCTCGGCCAGAAGCTGAAGGACCTCACGCTCCCTTGGCGTAAGGCCTGTCTCCTCGGAGGAACTCGATTGCGACAGGCGCCGTGCGTAGTCCCTGACCACGTCGCCGGCTATCAGCGGACTCAGGTAAGTCTGACCGTTCGCAACGGCCCGAATGGCCGCACACAACTCTTCGAAACTGCAGCCCTTGGGCACGTAGCCGGAAGCGCCCGCCTCAATCATCCGGACGACGAACCTGCTGTCAGAGTGCACGGACAGTGCGAGCACCCTCACGCCCGAGGCCTTGCGCATGATCTTGCGGGTGGCCCCGATGCCGTTCAGGTCGGGCATGGTCACGTCCATAATGACCACGTCCGGCGTCAGTTCAGCGGCAAGCCGTACCGTGCTCCGTCCGTCCTCGGCTTCACCGACAACTTCCATGTCGGCTTCGTCGCTCAGCAGAGAGCGCAGCCCTTCGCGCACGAGGGCATGGTCGTCCGCCAGCAGAACCCGAATGGTCACCTCGCTCCCCCCTCCGCCCCCTTGCTGCGGCCCCTGAGCGGCAAGGTCAGAGTGACCTGCGTTCCCTTGCCCGGCTCGGACTGGACCTTCAAGCTGCCACCCAGGCGCTCTAGCCGCTCGCGAATGCTGAACAACCCGAACCCCTTGTTGGCTTGCCAGCCCGATCCCATCGTGGCAAGGTCGAAACCCCGTCCGTCGTCCTCAACTCTGATTCGCGTGCCGTTGCCGTCCCTTCGCAGGGACACGTCCGCGTTGCGCGCGTCGGCGTGCTTGACCACGTTGAGCAGCAGCTCCCGGGTTGCTCTGTACAGAAGAGCGCGGGCCTCTTCGTCGGGCGCCTTCCCTGCCCCGGAGGCGCTCACCGTGATGCGGATGCCGTGCTCCTTCTGCATTTGCTCGGCAAACCACTTCAGCGCCGCCCCCACACCCAGCTCGTGAAGCGTGGGCGGGCTGAGCTCAAAGGTCAAGGACTGGGTAGCCTCAAGCGCCTCATGGATGAGCTTCCCGACCTTGTCAAGGTCGTCGGCCAGTCTGGGGGACGGTGCCGCCCCTTTGAGCTTTTCCAACCTCATGGCGGAGATGCCAAGCAGCTGGCCAACGCGGTCGTGCAGGCCGGCTGCGATCCTTCGCCGTTCACGTTCTTCCGTCGCTGAGAGCCGAGACGCAAGCGACCTGAGCTGTTCCTGGTAAGCGAGAAGCTTCTCCTGGCCCTCCTTGCGTGCCGTGATGTCCCTGGCGACGGCCAGGAGCCCGGTCGGGTTCCCATCATCATCTCTCAGCAACGTGACCGACATGTACGTGGGGAAGCAAGTGCCGTCCTTTCTGGCATGCCCTATCTCACCTTCCCACGAGCCCTGCCCCTTTATCTGTTCCATGGCCTTTCTGTATTGGTCCATCTGTTCGTCGTTGTGTAAGTCCACTACCCTCATACCGATCATCTCTTCGGTGGAGTAGCCGTGCATCCTGGCAAAGGCCTCGTTCACATACAGCAGCCTAGCCTCAAGGTCGCCCATGGCTATGCCGTCTATGGACTGCCGAACGGCCGAAGTCAACCGCCCTATCTCCTCTTCCGCCGCTCTCTGCGCGGTGATGTCTCTGATGACCCCCTGCTCCTGGACGAACTCTCCCTTTTCATCGAACGTCATGCTCGCGTCAAGCGACACCCAGATGGTCCTTCCGTCCTTGCTAAGGACCCTTAACGTGAGGCCGGCTGATGTGGGTTCCTTTGTAGAGACTGCTCGCCCGAATGACTGCAACGCCATTTCCACGTCGTCCGGATGAATGACCTCCGTGAAGTGCCGCCCCAGGAACTCACCTTCTTCGTAACCCAACAGCTCAAGGCCATGCTCGTTTACCGATGTGAAGTGAGCGTTTCTGCCCAGCGCGTAGATCATGTCCGGGACGTTTTGGACGAGCGAACGGTACTTCTCTTCGCTCTTCCGGAGTGCCTCTTCTGCCTCTTTACGCGCCGTGATGTCGATGGAGACGCCCAGTATCTTCACCACGTTCCCATCGGCATCGAAGATCGGGAGGGTGCTGACGAGCGCGGGGAACCTTTCGCCCGACTTCCGGACCAATGTCAGCTCCGCTGTCAAACCGGCTCTGCGCCGGCGCGTCCTCTCAGTCACCACCGGGAAATGGCGAACGTCTTCCGGAATGTGCAGGATCGCGAGTGGCTTGCCAATGACCTCTTCACGGCTGTAGCCGAAGATGGCCTCGGCCCCCGGGCTGAAATCCAGAATCCGCGCCTCGGTGCCGCGAAGGTCCGTCGTCACGAAAGCGACGTTCTTTGCCGCCTCGAAGGCGGTCCTGAGACGCTCTTCGCTTTCTCTCAGGGCTTGCTCGGCGAGCTTACGCTCGGCCTGCGACGCCTCCAGTTCGGCCATCCTCTGGCGGAGCGCAGCCAGGTCGGCCAGGAGCTGCTCCCGTGTCTTGCCTTCATCCTTCATCTGGTCCAGCGCCCAGTCCGGAGCCATGCCTGGCACCGCGCAGGTTGAGGTCTGTGCGCTCCTGCACAGCCCGCCCGGCCACCTCAAGCATCCGGTCAACGGTGCGGCGTGCCTGGCAGCTCGTTGGAAAAACAGCCTTGTTTATACCCCACTGCGCCCGCAAGGACAAGCGAGGATTCCCGGCTCCTTCAGTGTGAAGGCATGCCCCTGGCGTGCGCCGCCAGCCTTGAGGGCCCTGATGCCCGAGAAGAAGCTGGTCGTGTACATGGAGGCTGCGGCCTACCAGCGGAAGAAGCGGTACGGGTCGTCCCACTCCTCCGGGACGTCCAGGTAGAGGCCGTCCAGCCAGCGCGTCTCGCCCTCAGCGACCGGCCGGGAGACGTGCGCAAGCAGCGGCGTCTGCCCCGACGCGCCCATGTTCGCCAGGAGCCGCGTCGTGCCGGCTGACACCTTGCGGAAGG
>DAOVRD010000400.1 GCA_030628375.1 Planctomycetota bacterium | reverse complement strand
GTGGACATGGCCAACCCCCGCATGGGAGAGACGGTCCTCATCCACGGCGCGGGCTTGATCGTGCTCGGCGTCGTGGCGGCCTGCGCGCATCGCGGCTGCGTGGTTGTCGCCGTGGACCTGGACGCCAGCCGCCTGGACGTTGCCCGCAAGCTCGGGGCCGATCACGTCATCAATGCCTCGGGACAGGACGTTGAGGAAGAGCTGGCCAGGATCGCCCCGGGCGGGGCCGATGCCGTGTTCGAAGCGACGGGCGTTCCCGAGTGCGTAGATACGGCCATCGCGCTTTGCAGGCAGAAAGGCACGTTCGTCTGGCAGGGCAACTATGGCGAGGCGCCGATCTCGCTCTGCTTCCTGGCCGCCCATACGCGCCGGCTTACCATGCGCTTTCCCTGCGACGACGGCGGCCCCGCGTGTCGGCGGGCGGTCCTGAAGAACATCGCCATGGGCGCCCTGCGCTGGGACCAGACCATCACACACCGCGTCGGCGCCGAAGATGCGCCGGCATTCTACGACGCGATCAACAAGGGCGAGGCCGGCGACGTGCTGGGCGCGGTGATCCACTGGGCGTGACCGTCCGCGGCCACCATCTGCTCATCGGTTCCTTATGTTGATGAAGGTGCCAGTTTGACAGCGGTTCCGTAGGCGAGCAGTTCAGCGGCGGTTCCGATCACGCTGGTGGTCACGAAGCGGACGTTGACGATGGCATCGGCCCCGAGTTCCGTGGCCTGCTGGAGCATTCTCTGCAATGCGAGCTCCCGGGCTTTGCCCATCATTTCCGTGTACTCGGTCAGCTCCCCGCCAAGCAGAAGCCTCATCAGGGCGGAGATGTCTTTGCCGAGCCAGATGGCATAGATGGTGTGTCCCTTCACCAGTCCCAGAGATTCGGTCACCTGCCGTCCGGGGACATGGTCTGTATTCTCCATGGGGATACCTGAGAGCCCCGCCGCCAGGTCTGGTTCCTCTTCCTTCCGTGTGCATAGGCGCTGCTGAATGCCGACTGAGATCAGCACAACGGCGATGCCTCCGAGCAGCAGGTAGACCGAGCCCCTAACCCACCACGGCAGCAGTCCGCCCACATCCGGGTTGTCAACAACCGTGACGAGCCAGGGTATCACGACGAACACGACGCCGAAGAAACCTAACACAAAAGCCAACGATCCGACCGATCTTATCCACTTCAGCATCTCTTACCCCTTTCCTCTACCCTTCTTCCAGAGTAGAATCCCTGTGAAACACGGTGTGCATGCGCTTATTATGTCATACGATACGAGGAGTTGCTAACTCAGTCTGGGAGGTTCGGCATGATCAGGATCGGCATCGTCGGCACGGGGGGGATGGCAAGGGCGCATGCGGGCGCCTTCAACAGAATAAGGGGCTGCAGGCTGGTGGCCGCCTGTGACGTCGTCAAGGAGAGGGTCGAGGCCTTCGGCCGGGAACACGGCATCCCGAACGTCTACACGGACTTCGGCGAGATGCTGGCCGGCGCGGAGATGGACGCCATAAGCAACGTGACGCCCGACGGGTTCCACGCACCCATATCCCTGAAGGCGATCCGCAAGGGCCTGCACGTCCTCTGCGAGAAGCCGCTGGCCGTCAACTACCCCGACGCGAAGAAGATGGCCACCGCCGCAAAGCGCAAGGGCGTCATCAACATGGTCAACCTGTCCTATCGCAATTCCGCCGCGATCCACAGAGCGCACACGCTTGTGCGGCAGGAGGCGATCGGGCGCATCATGCACGTGGAGGCCAGCTATCTACAGGAATGGCTCGGTGCAATGGACTGGAAGGCGCTCTCAAGAGCGCCTGCCATGCTCTGGCGTCTGTCCACCGAACACGGCAGCAAGGGCGTCCTTGGGGATATCGGCGTCCACATCCTCGATTTCGCATCCTATCCGGTCGGGGACATCAGGTCCGTGAACTGCCGCCTCAAGACGTTTCCCAAGGTCAAAGGGAATCGGATCGGCGAGTACAAGCTCGACGCGAACGACTCAGCGATTGTCACAGTCGAGTTCGCCAACGGGGCCATAGGCGCCATCCACACGACGCGCTGGGCGACGGGGCAGAGCAATTCCCTGCGTCTGCGCATATACGGCGATAAGGGCGCCATCATTGTCGACCTGGACCGGTCTTACACCGAGTTGCAGCTCTTGCGCGCGAGAGCGCGAGCCGGCAGGCAATGGGAGACGGTGAAGTGCAGGCCGACGCCCAGCATCTACCAGCGGTTCATCAAGAGCATCCGGACCGGCGCGAACGACCAGCCCGACTTCGCCCGCGGTGCGGCCGTTCAGAAGGTCATGGACGCCTGCTTCGAGTCCGACCGCAAGGGTCGGCCCGTGGACGTGTAGGGACGGTCGGCACGGAGAGGAGCGTGGCGCCTCCGGCTCTCGAACCGGTGCGCGGTCCGACGGCGCCTCATAGCATAGCCCGCCTCCTTTGGAGCGTCAATCGCACCTCTGAGTGCTGCCCCCCCGCTTAACGGTTTTCGGCGTTTTGCTTTCGTGTGGCCTCGGCTCCCGGTAGGCTGGTAGTATGGGGATGCCGGTTGTGGGTTTCTTGAGGGGGCACGTCGGTCATTTGCCGACCACGGACTGCCGGGCGGAAAGAGGAAGACGTGTGGCCAAGGGGATAGCAGCCAACTGGGAGAGCGTGGGGCACCTTCTGAAGCGCCCCGCCGTTGCCTATGCTCTGGCGAAGGCCGGGATGGAACACCGCCGCATCGAAAAGGAGTTCCGGCGCCGGCTCCTGCGCGTGTGTCCCTCGGAGGCGACGCTCGAGTTCCCTCACATCGGGCTGACCCGGAACTTCCGGGCCTCCGAATCCCAGTGGAGTCGGTCCTTGTTCTCTTGATACCAGTGGACGATCTGCTCGCTCGTGCCGCGGGCCTCCGTGTGCAGGAGGAGGGTCCGTCGCACAAAGGGGGCTGCGCCGCGCGGGTCGTGCCTCGTGGCAAGAAAACGTATCAGAAAGGCAAGGGCATCTTCATGCCCGTAGCCGACGGCCACGCTGGCAGTGTCCAGCG
>DAOVRD010000239.1 GCA_030628375.1 Planctomycetota bacterium | reverse complement strand
TCAGGCCGTCCTGAAGGCCCGTCTGCACAGGGCTGTGCAGGCACCTGACGCGAACTGTGGCTTTGATGGGACGAGGCTTTGCGGGGCCGGGACCTCCCGAAGACCCCATCTCGTGCGCCTGCCGGGACTGCTGACCCGCCCAGCTCGGCGTCAGCGTCTGGATGGCCGTGTAGGTGATAGGCTCGCCGTGCGCTCCGGTCGGTTTGGATGCCCTCACCGACAGGGTCAATCGCACGGCTCCGTCCCCCGAGACGTGAGTGCAGCGGGAAGGCGAACTCAAGAACGAGTCGTAGGGCGTCCAATCCACAGCGGCGCCGCCCGTTGCCGTCACGCCATCGCCGTCGTACTCGAGCTTATGCTCTGTATAAAGCGTGCCGCCCCCTTCTGCGGACAGCTCCGCGCTGGTGCTGCGGTCGGCGGTTATGTCCGCGTCTCCATTCGTGTAGAGAGTCACGGAGGCGCTGGCGGTCAGCACGTCGCCCTGTGTCCTGATGGTCCCCAGGTCAATGGTCGGGAAGTCCCCTGCCCATTCCATAATCGGGGCGACCCTGACCGTTATCCTGCATGTGGCGGTGTCGGCCGGCGGTCGAGCCCGCACCGAGTTGAACACCGTCAGCCCACAGAAAAACAGAACGGCCACGGCCAGAACCTGCCGCCTCATTCCCGACATAACCCTCTGGCCTGGTACACGCCGCCCGTCCGACGTCGGACCGATTCCGGCCGGCCTGGCGGTGAGCTGACAGTGAGGGGGGCAAAGTCTGTGCCGCAGGATGGGGCATTCCCCCCTGCCTGCGTAACGCCCGCCGCAGAACGGGGTTAGAACGCACAGTGCATCGGGCGTGTGGACAAGAGGCGCGCGAAGACGCCATGCGAGTCCATGGAAAGTATTCCCGGTGGGGAATGCCGTCCATATTCCGGCGGGCAACGAGGATTCCGCTCAGTCCATCCCCGTGCAGGAGGCAGGGAACCAGGCCGCCCGGATAGGGGCTCGGGGGGAAAGAGTGCTTGAAGGACGAGGAAGGGGCGACGCCTCAGGGACCCACCCAGGTTGCCGTCAGGGTCTGGGTGGCGGTGTACGTGGCGGCGTTGGCCACGTCGCCGGCAGGGATGCTGGCTCTGACGGTGAGCGTCACGTCCACATCGTTATCCCCAGAGACGTGTGTGACCAAGACCCCATCACTCAGGAAGGAGCCATACAAGGTGTAGTCCACAGTGGGCCCGGTGGTCGGGCCGCCGTCGAACTCAAGCTTGTATTCGGTGGTCAGGAAGTCACCGCCCGCGTTCAGTCTGGCTGCGACGCCGTTCTCCGCGAAGATCTCCACGTCGCCGTCCATCAGCAGCGTGGCTGTCGAACTGCCCGTGGGCTGGTAGGTCCGTGTTGTGATATTGGGCAACGAGATCGCCGCGAAACCACCCCACTGCATGGTCTGGGCCACCAGTGCCGGGCAGGAGAGAACGACGAGCGCGGCGAGCACAGCAGTCGCGATCCCCTTACGCACCATTTGATTGTCATCTCCGCAGACCGTTCGGGGCGCCCGACACCTGCTGTGAGTTGGTATCAACGGACGGGGCTCTCTTCACTCTCTCCCGGAGCAGAGGGACCGCCTGTTCCTTCAGACGGCGTGGGCGTCCTCTTGCGCAGGTTTTCAAGCTCCTGCTCCACGTTCAGGAGTTTGTGACGGTCGGCCAGCGGAGACTCCCCCTCTGCCATCAGGGAGGGAGTGATGAAGATTACCACTTCCTTCTCTATGATGGAGGTAGTCTTGCTGCGGAACAGCCCCCCCAGCAGCGGGATGGAACCGAGAATCGGGACGCGCTTGACCTCTGTGCGTTCCTGGCATTCAACGAGGCCACCGATGACGATGGCATCGCCCTCCTTGACCCGCACCTGCGTCTCGGCCTTGCGCCGCCGAACAACCGGCAGAGTGCCAGCCACACCGTTGCTGTTGGTCACGTTGCCAGGCCGGCTGGCCACGTCACTTACCTCGGTCGCCACCGAAACCGTTATGTCGCCGTCCTCGCCTATCTGGGGTGTCATCTCGAGGTTTACGCCCGATTTGATCACCTGAAGCTCCGTTCGCAGGAACGCGCTGTTCATGTCGGTGAGGATGGTAAAATACTCTTCCAGGCTGACCTCTATCGTGGCCTTTTCCCCGTTGAGCGTGGCCACGCGCGGCCGGGACCTGATGGTGGCCTGGCCGTCCCGAACGAGCATGCGCAGGTTTATGAGCAAGAGCCTGAAGCTCCTTTCATCAATGCTCGTGAATCGCATCAGGCCCGTGAAAGTCTCCGCGGACTCGTTTATGGTGAATCTGGTGTCGCGGCCGGAACGTTCCCAGTCTATGCCCAGTTGCCTGCCGGCTTCCTGTGAGAGTTCAAGGACCAATGCCTCCAGCACCACCTGGCGGCGCGGGATGTCCAACTGGCGAATGATTTCCAGGATGCGCTGCGTCTGCTCCGGAGGGGCGAACACCAGCACTTCCGCAGCCCTCTGCCCGCTGGTTACGTAGCTTTGAAGTTCCCGGGGCAGACATTCCATCAGGTGCCGGGCACTTATGTACTTCAGGTAGATGTGCTGGCTGTCAGCCAACTGAGTGAAGCTCGGAGAACCGGGGCGCACGCTGCCCACCAGATAGAAGCCTTCCTCTATCTTGCGCACGGCCAGTCCCTGACCCGCCGTAATCCTTGCCAGGCACTCTTCCAGCGGCGTGCCGTCAGCGTCCAGGGACACCAGCCGGTCCGGCACGGAAGGATCCACGGCGATAGTCACGCCTGCCTGCATCGCCACGTCACGCAATACCTGAGTGAGGGGCACGTCCACCCAGACGTTGTCGACTGCCTGCGCCCCGGAACGCGCCACCGCCGAGGACTGTTCCTGGGCAGTGACGACGCCGGTTGCCAGGCTGAAAGAGAGCAACAGCAGCAGAACTGCCGCAGTTCTCGTACCGTTCCGTCTTCGGCTGCCAGCAAGTGTATTCATCACTTTTGACTCACCTGCCTATCGTGATGCGCACGGGGATTCTATGCACTTCCACGCTGTTCGCACTAATCAGGCCAGCGCTTTCCGCCTCAATCAGGAGAGTGCCGTCGTAGTCGCCCGGCTGCGCATTGTCGGGTATGGCCATGCGACATATCACGGAGCGCCGCATCCCGGGCCCAAGAGTGAAGTCCGTGGAAGTTATCTCGATCCATCCTGCCGGCAATGTCTCGGTGTCCAACCGGCATCGCAGGCGCATGGAGGCTAGACTGGGGTTGGAGACGACAATGCTGGCGACCGTGAATCTGCCGGCCGTCAGGCTCTTGCTCAACTGTTCGGGTTCGAGGTGCAATTCGGCAGGAGCGCGAGCCAAGCCGCTTTCTTCCCACCGCCTGGCAAGCTCGGCATTGACGTCGAACTCGACCTCCTTAAAGGCCTTGCGGACGCATTGCGGACCGGAATCAAAGACCACGCGCAGGGCGTACTTTCCGGCAGGCAAGGCAGCCGGCATGGCGCCCACAAAGTGCCTCACATGGCCTGGCAGAATGCGCCTTCGGTGTGCATGGAGAGGGATTCGGGCCACACAGCGTCGCCCGTCCAGATAAAGGGCTGCCGTGCCGGACGCGATGAACTTGCCCACGCCCTCGTTGATGACGTCTGCCGCGACGTTCAGCACTTGTTCGTTCTGCGGCGCCACCGGCGCGCCTTCTGCGCCCGGTTCCACACCGGGATTGTCGTGCCGGTCGAAGCGGGGTGGTGTGACCTGGAGGGACCCTATGCTGAGGCGCTCGACGTAGTTCCTGCGGGCAACGTGCACGAAAATCCCGGATGCTGTCCTCAGCACAACGTTGACCCCTTCCTGCCGCTTTTCCGGCCCGCCGATGGTTACCATGACGGCGGCCCAGTAATCACCGTCGGCCGAGAAGGGAGCCCTGACAGTCCCCTTGATTCCCCTGGACTCGCCTGGCCTGAGTACGAGTTCGCCCGCGTCAATCCCGATCCATCCGACAGCCGACCGGCTATGCTTGCAGGCCTCGCCGAAGGAAATGCCCCCATCCCGGGAAACGGAGAAGTCCATCACCTCCACTGTGACGCTCTGCGGCCGCGCGTCAGCCGCCCTCTTCACGTTGGTCACACGCACCGAGAACTGTGCTTCACGTCCGGGCCTGACGGTTACCTCTTGCTGGAGCGGAGAGACCGCAATCCCTGCTGCAACGTCGGGGGCCGCCAGCAACTGGGCCGCTGCAAGAAGGGCTAACCCGGCCCAAAAACGCGGTACCACACCGGCGAGCGATTTGAGCCGTGAGCCCAGACGAGACGGCTGGTACACACTGAGTGCACGCTTGCCGCACATCCCTCCCCCTCCGTCGGAGCACCGTCAGGCCAGAGGTGTGGGGGACTACGCAGCTTAGGCCAGCCTGCTGCGTAGAACCCCCCGATTGAGCGGCTGCTTTAGCCCCAACTGGCTGTCAATATCTGCGTTGCCTGGTAGGCGACGGCGTCAGGAGCGTCAGTGGGGTCTGGAACCGACGCCTGGACCTTGAGCGTCACTACCACATTACCGTCCCCGGACATGTGGGTTACTGTGGAACCACCGCTCAGGAACGCACTGTGGAGGGTCCAGGTCGTCACGTCGGCGCCGCCGGTACCAGTCGTCGTCCCGTCGCCGTCGTAGGCGAGCTGGTACTTTGTGGTGAGCGTATTGGTGCCGTTCGACAGTTCCGCCCCGCTGTCGGCGCCAATAGTCACATTGCCGTTTGTGTAGAGCGTGGCCGTCTCCTGGCCTTCCTGGCTGCTACCGGCGCCACTCAGGGCCGTGATGTCTGCCAGGTTGATCGTGGTGAAGTCCGCGGCCCACTCCATGATCTGGCCCACCGTGCAGTTGATGATGCATTGGGCATCATCGTCGGGTGGCTGGGCCGAGGCACGTTCGGGGGCGGCCATCAGTGCCAGTCCTGCCAGTACTGCAATCCACAAGTACCTCTTCATCTTCTCCCCCTCCACTGGGTTGGAAAAGAGATCTAGCTGTTCGCCGCGGGCTGGTGCGGTCGTTAGGGGACGAACACTCAGCCTGCGACACAGTACGCCAGGAAATAGCATTATACTTATGAGCCAAGGCAGAAACCTACGGCGCAAACTGTGTGCCGGCTCGGCGGCGGCTGCTGTCGAGACCGTAGATCATGTCCTGAGGGGTTCTGGTGCCCTCTGAGTGCCTTGACGCAGGTTGAGACGGCACGGCGTCGAGCAGGAGCCCGATGCAAAGGCGGCCGCCCCAACATGAAAACGGGCGGGGAAAAAAGGAGGGCTGGATTCCTTTTGCGGCGGTCAGATGGGCATCCCGCTGGGCCGTGCCGTCATGCGGACCTGGAAGAACTGTGCGCGGTCTCGCAGTTGCGCGATGCCCGCACAACTCGGCATCACCCGCTCCGCCAGCGCGGGTGCGAAAACGCAGTACGGTTTCCTTAACAGTCCCTTAGAGTGCAGGAGAAGTGCCGACGGCGGGACTTTGAAGGACGGAGACGGCCTCCCCTTCGGCCTTTTCGCCCTCTTCGGCTTCTTCGTCCTCTTCCTCTTCTTCCTCCTCTTCTTCCTCTTCCTCTTCCTCAGCGCCCTCGACGGCGCCCTCAAGCATGGACGCCAGGTCGGCGGCCACGTCGGCCTGAGAAGAGACGGTAGCGCCTGGCTCGGCGACAACGAGGGTGATGACGACATCGCCTCCAGGGGCGTCCAGCGAGCCGCCCCCGCCCACGTCCACGTCCACGTCGCCGGCCGTGATGATGATGTCGCCGCCGTCGGTGCTTACCGAGCCGCCCACGTCCACGTCGCCGGCCACGATGACGATGTCGCCGTCGTCGGTGCTTACCGCGCCGCCCACGTCCACCCGGTCGCCGGCCGTAATGATGATGTCGCCGTCGTCGGTGCTGACGTCGCCGGTTTGTACGACGTCGCTGCCGGCGAACAGCTCGATGTCGCCGTCGCCGACGGCCAGGACGTCGCCCTCGATGATCAGGTCATCGCCGGCGCCGGAGCCTCCGGCGCCCAGAATGATCCTGCCGCCGCTGAGGTTCTCGACGTCTTCGCCGACCGTCAGGGGGCTCTGGGCGACGCAGTAGATGTGGGCGGGATCGCCTCCGCCGATGCTAACACCGGTGGTGCCGCCAACCGTTCCGATCACGAGGCCGCCACTGACGTCGATGATCCAGATGCCGCCAGTCTCGGCGTAGGCTGCCAGGACTTCGGCGTCTATCTCGATCTTGTCGGCCTCGAGCCCGATGCCCGTCATGCCGAACAGTTCGATGGCTGGCGCTACGATGTCGGTGACTGCTTCACCTCCGTCAAGCATGGCGCCGCCTGTCACGACCTTCGCGAACGTGCTCGAGTTCAGGCCAGTAACGACGACGCCAGCGCCGCCGTTTACGAGGATGCCCCCGTCCCCGGATGTTACGCCGCCGGTGCTGACCGTCGTGCCGCCCGCGGACAGGTAGACGCCGCCGTTCTCCGCGCGTATCTCGCCGTTCTGGACGAGG
>DAOVRD010000009.1 GCA_030628375.1 Planctomycetota bacterium | reverse complement strand
TTGCTGGCAGTCAGAGTGAAATCCACGCCGTCATTGTCGTTGTAGCCAATGGTGTCCAGCAGATCCCCCAGCCGACGGTTTATCTTGTCGATGTTGTCGTTGTACTTGTAATGCGCTCCCACGGTGACCGCAGGCAGCCACGTTTGGTCCCACTGGTTCTCCTGGATGATGTTGAGCCGTGCATTGAAATTGTGCAGGTGAACATCGTGCGTGCCGATGTCTATACCCGTTGCCCTCCGTATGTCCCGCGGGAGGTCGCCCAGCCCGAGCCTGTTGAACCCATAGCCCAATTCCAGGCGACGCCATAGCGTCCACGTCACCGCCACGGCCTCGAAGTCCTTCTCACCGATGTCCACAAACGCCGCGGAAAAAGCCGGCTTCCCGAAGACGGTCCCCGGCGGACCGGGGTTCACCAATAGGGCCGTAGGGGTAAGGACTATGCCGCCCACACCGCCAATGCTGTGAAGGGGCAAGGGCGGCCCGTCACTGGCCTTTTCCTGCGCGAAAGCACCCGCTGAGGCAAGCGTAACAGCCAACCAGAACACCACCAGGTGAGTAAGTCTGCCGGTTCTTCGTCTGCACGCCATTCGGTCTTGGAGCATCCTTCTCCCTTTCGGTACGCTGGCCACAACGACCAAAATTAAGGGCGCAAGGGTAACAAGAACCTTGCCTGCTTGTCAACGTGCCACGTCGTATTCTCGGCTTGCCTATCCCGAGGGCCTCGTCGCGACGAACAGCATGCCACTACGCCTCTGCCCGTTTCGCCTTGTTAGACGCGGTCTCGGGAAGGATTCAGGCACAAGGCGGATGTCCCGGCAATTGAAACGCCAAATAATGTGCGCCTGCGCGACGCGTACGCGCCCCTTCTTGAGTTTCGGTCCGCAGTGTCCCCGCTCCATGAACCTACCAGGCATGTTTCCTGGGCTCCGGTGCGGCAGCCCGTCAACGTTGCCCTTGACGCTGGGGCCGGTCCGCGCTATTACGGTAGCCGTCCCAGCATGGTGAGACTGATCCCCGAGAGCCGGCGCAAGGTGCGCCCATGGAGGAGGCCGTGGCCCCAGACGTTAACCGGCACCTGGCGACCATCCGCCGGAATCCCCGCGCTCTGAAGGCTTACGAACGGGTTCGCGCCGTTCTGGACGGGAACGCGCCGGATCGCGTCCCGTTCCGCGACAGCTACTGGTCCGAGTTCCGTGAACGCTACCTGAGTGCAAGGGGTTTGTCGTCCGATGCGGACCTGCGCGAGCAGTTCGATCACGACTTCGTGGTGATGCCTCCAGTGATGGGTCCATGGCCGAGCAGGGCAGGCTATCTGGGACGCGACAGCGAAGGGCACGTTTTGAGGCGCGACGACTTCGGGCTCGTCACGGCCAATATTGTCGGCTCGACCACGATGTCGCGCCACGTTGAGTGTGCGATCAAGGAGCCCGGGGATCTGGACCGGTTGCCATTCGAGGACCCGGCCTGTGAGAGTCGAACGGCGGCACTGGCGCGGGATCTGCCGGCAGTGTGCAGGCGCTTCTGCCCGGTATTCAAGCTCGGGGGTCCTTTCAGTCGCACCTGGCGCCTTCGTGGCCTCCAGCAGTTCCTCGAGGATCTCGTTCGCGATGAGCCGTTCGCAATGGAGATGGTCACGCGCATGACGGAGCACCTGATTGCCGTGGGGCGTGCCTGCGTCGAGCGGACCGATTTCCCGCCGATCCAGTTCCACATCGCCGATGACTTCGCCGCTACCAAGGCCCCCCTCATCTCCCCCGCCGTGTATGAACGGGTGTTCCTTCCCAATCTGAAGAGGCTGGTCGCTGCGTTCCGCACGATGGGCTTCAAGGTGAGTTACGAGAGCGAGGGCAACATCTGGCCCATGCTCGAGTTCCTTGACGAGGCGCGGGTTGACGTGCTCGCCAACATGGAGCCGCGGGCCGGCATGCGGATCGAAAGGATCCGAGAACGCTTCGGCGACCGGTTCCGCGTCTGGGGAAACATCTGCAACGTGCAGGTCCTTCCGAGCGGCGATCGGAGGGCGATTGCGCGCGAGGTCCGTCGCGTTCTGTCCAGCGCCACCGAGGGCGGGTACATGGGCCTGTCGGCGCACTCAATAGGCGCGGACGTGAGCCCGGACGCCTACGACTATTTCTGGGAACTGATGAACCGATTCGCCCGCTACCCGATGGACCTCAGTGCGTTCCCTGCGGGAGATTAAGGCGCTTGAGCGGGTAGGATACTCGGTCGTTCCGCATGCGCCAACGCGGTCTCTAGGCAAGGCGGCACGGGGAGGACGGGGAAAATGGGGACTGGCATCCCGGAGCTTGCCGGAGGGTGCCTGTATCCCATTTTCCAGGCGGCCAGTGCAACCGGGCGCAGGTCGAGGTCCGAGTTTCGGACCGGGGAGCGAGAATGACACTGCGCGGGACGGGCCGCCGGAGATGCCCGAGGGCTTTAAGGGGCACGCTTGATCCCGACCGGATGCGGCGGCTTTGTGACAGGGGCAGTGCGTAGCGCCTGGGTTTTGCGCTTGAACAGACCGGGGGGAGGGGGAGTACAATGCTGGGGTCGCTCGACGTGGCATCGAGCGCAGACAAAACGGGGAATATCCGATGACGAGAGCCCTGCTCTCCGTTGTGGTCCTCATGGCGGCCCTTCAGGGCCAGGGCGCGGAGCCGCAGATCGTGGGCCTGTTCGAGCGCGATGCTGCGGTCGAGGCGAACAACCGCATTGATGACCTGGTGCTGGCCTCGTTGCGGGAGCGGGGCATCCAGCCCGCCAACGTGTGTTCCGACGCGGTCTTCTGCAGGCGCGTGCACATTGACGTTATCGGCACGCTGCCCGAGCCCAGGGCGGTGCGCAGGTTCCTGCAGGACGACCGCCCCAACAAGCGCGCCGTGCTGATTGACGCCATTCTGGAGCGGGAGGAATTCGCCGACTACTGGTCGCTGAAGTGGTGCGACCTGCTGCGTGTCAAGGCGGAGTTCCCCATCAACCTCTGGCCCAACGCGGTGCAGGCCTACCATCGTTGGATTCGCGACGCCATCCGGGAGAACCGGCCGTACGACCAGTTCGTGCGCGAGCTGTTGGCTTCCAGCGGCAGCAACTTCCGCGTGCCGCCGGTCAACTTCTACCGTGCAATCCAGGGCCGCGAGCCCTCCGCCATCGCCGACGCCGTGGCCTTGGCCTTCATGGGGGTGCGCGCGGCGAGTTGGCCGGAAGCCCGGCGTGCCGGCATGGAAGCCTTCTTCTCGCGGATCGCTTACAAGTGCACGGCCGAGTGGAAGGAAGAGATCGTGCACCTGGACCCGGCGCCGGCCGACCCCCTGGAGGCCGTCTTCCCCGACGGCGTCACCGTGCGGATCGCACCGCAGGAGGACCCCCGCCGGGTCTTTGCCGACTGGCTGGTCGCGCGGGACAACCCGTGGTTCGCGCGCAATATCGTGAACCGCATATGGGCCTGGCTGCTGGGCCGCGGCATCATCCACGAGCCGGACGACATCCGACCGGACAATCCTGCCGTGAACCCCGAACTGCTGGCCTACCTGGAGAAGGAGCTGGTGGATGCCGACTACGACCTGCGGCACGTTTACCGGCTGATCCTCAACTCCCGCACCTACCAGCAGTCCCCGATTCCGCGCAGTGACCATCCGGACGCCGAGGCCCTGTTCGCGCACTACCAGGTGCGCCGGCTGGACGCGGAGGTGCTGGTTGACGCCTTGTGCTGGCTTGGCGGGGGTGGCGAAAGCTACTCGAGTGCCATTCCGGAACCTTTCACCTTCATCCCGGAACGGGAGCGGACCATTGCGCTGGCCGACGGCAGCATCACCAGTCAGTTCCTCGACATGTTCGGTCGTCCGGCTCGCGACACCGGCCTGGAATCCGAGCGCAGCAGCAAGCCCACGGCAGCGCAGCGGCTGCACCTGCTGAATTCAACGCATGTGCAGCAAAAGATTGCACGCAGTTGGCGGCTGCGCCAGGTGGTCGCGGCGGCCGGCGGCAACCGGCGCGGCGCGATCCGCGGGCTCTACGTGACCATCCTGTCGCGTGAGCCAATGCCGGACGAACTGGCTGCCACACTGGAATACTGGAAGACCTCCGGGCTGAACCAGAGACAGGTCGTGGAGGACCTGGCATGGGCGCTGATAAACACGAAGGAATTCCTCTACCGGCATTGAGCCTGTCGGATGCCGCCGGTGCGGCTGTATAATGAAAGGCGAGGAGACGAGCATGAGTCCGTCACTGATCACAGGCGCCGTCACCCGGCGCGAAGCGTTGAAGCGTATGTTGCTCGGAACGGCCGGACTGGCGCTGGCGGGTCGTTTCGGCGTCCGGGCGGGGCTGGGGGAGCAGCGGGCGCGAGCCAGGTCGGTCATTCAGATCTGGATGTGGGGCGGCCCGTGCCATCTGGACACCTTCGATCCCAAGCCGGACGCGGGCTACGACTACTGCGGCGCCTTCGACAAAGCGATCCCCACCAATGTGGATGGCATACAGGTCAGCGCCCAGTTGCCGCTGCTGGCGCAGCAGGCCGACAAGTATTCCATCATCCGCAGTATGACCCACGGCATCAACGCTCACGAAACGGCGTCCTACATGGTGCAGACCGGCCGCAAGCCGGGCAGGCTGGTCTATCCCTGCACGGGGGCTGTCGTGTCGGTGTTCAAGGGCTACGACCACGGCTACAAAGGGCTGGTGCCGCCCTACATCGTGCTGACCCAGCCTCAGGGCCGTTTCTCCGAGGCGGGGTTCCTGGGCCAGCGATACAAGCCGTTCTCCACCGGCGGCGATCCCAACCGGACGCCATTCGCCGTGGAAGGCATCGTCGCGCCAGGCATTTCCGACCAGCGCCAGGGCGGCAGACGTGACCTGCTCCACGGGCTCGATACGCTGGGGAAGGCCATGCCGGCGAACCCGCACTTGGAAGAGCTCGACCGGTGCGAGACGAAGGCCTACGGCTTGATGTTCGGAGATGCCAAGAAGCTGTTCGACCTGTCGGAGGAGGAAGACGAGACGCGGGATCGCTACGGCCGCAACACGTTTGGCCAGTCCTGCCTGATGGCGCGCCGGCTGGTCGAACACGGCGTGCCCTACGTGACCATCAACGCCAAGGGGTGGGACACCCACAAGCAGCACTTTCAGACCATGCGCCAGAAGCTGCCGGAAATGGACCGGGGCATGGCCACGCTGCTGCAGGACCTGGCCGACCGGGGCCTGCTGGACAGCACGATCGTGTGGTGGAGCGGGGAATTCGGGCGGACGCCGGAGATCCAGTGGAACCCGCCCTGGAACGGCGGCCGTGGGCACCACGGCGAGTGCTTCTGCGCCGTGGTGGCCGGCGGGGGGTTCAAGGGCGGCTGCGTCGTCGGGGCCTCGGATGGAAAGGGCAAGGAAGTGGTGGAGCGCCCCGTGTATCCGCGAGACCTGATCGGCAGCATGTACGCCTTGCTCGGCATTGATCCCGATGGCTCGCTGCCGAATCCGCGGGGATTGACCGTCCAGGTCCTGCCGTCGGGCGAGGCCGGCGAAGAGAGCGGCGGCCTGCTCAAAGAGATCACGTGATTCGCGAGAATGCTTGTGAGAACATCCAGATACCTGTTGCTCTTGGCGTTGGCTGCGTGCGCTTCGACTGTGTGGGCGGCGCCTGCAAGGAGAGAACCGCAGATCGGCTATCTCTTTCCCGCGGGCGGGCAGCAAGGCTCCGTCTTTGAGGTCACGGTCGGCGGTCAGTTGCTCCGAGGCGTCACCGACGTCTACGTCTCTGGTGAAGGCGTGCGCGCCTCGGTCATTGAGCATTACAGGCCCCGGAGGAATGTGACTACAGAACAGCGCCAGGGGCTTCAGAAGCGTCTGAAAGAACTGAGGGAGCAGCGACTGGCCGAACTCAAGCGACAGGGCCGTGACCCCAAGCTTCCCGCATGGGTACTCACTAGCTGGCGTGTGGGCAAGCGCGAGGATACGAAGCAGGAGAACGCGGCAGAGACGGAAGCGGTGGAACTGCCGGACCATCCGCTGGTTCGGGATATGGAAAGCAAGAGCCTGAGGCAACTGCAGCATGTGACGAACGAATTCCTCGATTGGAAGACGCTCACAAGGAGGCAGCTCAACGCGCAGCTTGCGGAAATGGTGGTGGTTGAGGTGACCATTGATCCCGGCGCGGCGCCCGGCGATCGGGAGTTGAGACTCCGGACCCCCAACGGCCTGACCAATCCCATGCGCTTCCAGGTAGGGACGTTGCCGGAGATCTGCGAGGAGGAGCCGAACGACCCGGAAACATTTGCCTACTTGCCGAAGGAGCCGCCCATTGATCTGCCCATGGTGCTGAACGGGCAGATCATGCCGGGAGACGTTGATCGGTTCCGGTTCCGAGCAAAGCGGGGACAACGGCTCGTCATAGAGACGCATGCCCGGCGGCTGGTTCCGTTCCTGGCCGATACGGTGCCGGGCTGGTTTCAGGCCACGGTGGCCCTGTACGACGCGCAGGGCCGCGAAGTGGCCTTCGCGGACGACTACCGTTTCCATCCCGATCCGGTCCTCTTCTACCAGGTTCCCAGAGACGGCCAATACGAGCTGGAAATACGCGATGCCATCTGTCGTGGGCGGCAGGATTTCGTCTACCGCGTCGGCGTGGGCGAACTGCCCTTCATCACGCAGGCCTTCCCTCTGGGCGGCCGGACGGGCGTCAGCACCGTGGCCTCGATTGACGGCTGGACCCTGCCCGAGAAGCAATTGCGGCTGGACACCCAGCCCGGCGACGACTGCATCCGGCGGACGGCCTTGCACCAGAGCAAATGCGTATCCAACGAAGTGACCTATGCCGTGGATACGCTTCCGGACTGCATGGAAACCGAACCCAACGACGACACGCAGAGCGCGCAGCCGATCGCCCTGCCGCGGATCGTCAACGGCCGCATCGCCCGGCCCGGCGACGTGGACGTATTCCAGTTCGAGGGCCACGCCGGCGATGAAGTGGTGGCCGAAGTGCTCGGGCGCCGGTTGCAGTCCCCGCTGGATTCGCTGTTGCGGGTGACCGACGCATCGGGGCGCGTGCTGGAATGGAACGACGATTACATGCAGAAAGACGGCCACTTGCACCGAGACGTGGGATTGCTCACGCACCAGGCCGATTCGTATCTGAGCGCCGCGTTGCCGGAGGATGGGACTTACTATGTGCACCTGTCCGACGCACAGAATCACGGCGGCGAGGCCTATGGCTATCGCTTGCGCATCGGTCCCCCGCGGCCCGACTTCGCGCTGTGCATGACGCCGGCCAGTCTGAGCATGCCCGCCCGGTCCGTGGTTCCGGTCACCGTGCACGTATTGCGGAAAGATGGATTCGAGGGTGATATTGAGCTGGTGCTGAAGGACGCTCCCGCTGGCTTCGCGCTGAGCGGAGGGCGAGTTCCGAGCGGCCGTGATTGCGTCCGCATGACCCTGGCGGCGCCCCGAGGGCCCATGGATCGGCCGGTCGTGCTGCAGTTGGAAGGTCACGCCCGGATAGCCGGAGAAACGGTCAGCCGGCCGGTCGTTCCCGCGCAGAATCTGATGCAGGCATTCCTCTACTGCCATCTGGCGCCGTCGCGGGAACTCATGGTGGCCGTCGGAAGAATCAGATGGCGTTCGCTTCCGGCTCAACTGGCAGGCAGCGGTCCCGTCCGGATTCCCGCGGGAGGCACCGCCAGGGTGCGGGTCAAGGCCCCGAGGCGTCCGAGACTCGGCAAGATCGATCTGGCCCTAAGCGCGCCACCGCAGGGGATAACCCTTCAGAACGTCAGGGCCGTCCCCGATGGCCTAGCGTTCCAACTGAAGGCCGAAGGCGAAGCGGCAAAGGCCGGGTTCGCCGACAACCTGATTGTCGAGGCCTTCGGCGAGGTCACGGTCAAGAAGCAAGGCGAGAACGGCGGCGAAGCGGTAGATCAGAAACAGCGAGTCTCGCTCGGCATACTGCCTGCCATCCCATTTGTGGTCGTCCAGCCCTAACAGCGCGTTGAAGAATGTGGCTCAGCCGCCCTCTCAGGGAAAACCACAGGCGAGGGCGCCTGTGCTACACTCGTAATGTAGCGCAGCCGCCCCCTGGGCTCCATAGCTCCGGTAGGCGCGACGGAGGCCCGGCTCGTAATGTAGCGCAGCCGCCCTCGGCTGCGGCGAATGGCCGGAACTCAGGCGAGGGCGCCTGAGCTACGCGCCCGCGCCGCTGTCAATCACAGGGCCGGCAGGTCGCCGGTCAGCGTCACGACGTGGCTCATTTCCTCTTTGATGATGCGGTCAATCTTGTCCTTGCCGAGCCGCTCGGGAACCACCTCGCGGAGGCCGGTGTAGAAGGCGATCGAGTCCTTCTCCAGGCCGATCGCTATCCGCAGGACCTCTTCAAGGCTCTCCTTGCCGGTGAGTTTCTCTGAGGGGTCGGCCTTCGCGTCGAAAACGCGAGTGTCTGCAAAGGCCCGCAGATACAGTACGGCCTGGTCATCCGGATCGTAGAACGGCTCGATTCGCTCCTGGTCTGAAAGCTCGTCCATCATGGTCGTGAAGGTGGCCAGGTGATCGTCCTCCATTGCGGCGAGGTCGAGCAGCCTCTGCTTCGCGTCGTCGCGCGCCGCATCCGCCGCCTTGCGGTAGAACTTGGCCCCGTTACGCTCGATCTGGCACGCCATCTCGAATATCTCGCCTGCACTGAACTCTATGGCCATCGTTGGCCTCCTTTTCGCTGTTTGCGGGCCGGCCTCATCGGCTCACGGGGCGGCTGTGCGCGTTGTCTCAGGCTCTCCACAGCCCGTGCAGGTTGCAGTATTGCCGCGCCGTCACCTCCTCCGCGTCGCCGCCGAACTCCGCCTCGGGTGCGTCGCCGGGTTTGAGGTACGTGCGGCAGGTCCGATCGCCCCTTATCACCTGCACCCATTCGATGTAGTGTTCTTCCGTCATCGGATGGGGAACGCTGCCGACCTTCACCTTGACGCCGCCGTCGGTCTTCTCGATTACGGGGACGTGTTTCTCCGTCGCAGCGTCCACGGTGTTCTCGGTGTAGAGCTTCATCGGCTGTCCGCAGCAGACGAGTTCGCCGGCCCCGCCGTGCTGCATCTCCACGATGTTGCCGCAGATCTCACACCTGTAAATCTGAAGCCTTTCCGTCATCTTGCATCCTCCCATGAAACAGGGCGGTACCGGGCGCTGTCAAACCCGGTGCCGCTGCCAAACGTCCTTCTTGCCTTCGGCCAGACGTATCGTGCCCTTCTCAACCAGCTTCTCCCCCTGCTCCTCGGACAGGGACAAACCGGCGTCGGTCGTCTTCACGACGAGCGTCTCCAGTTGGCCTGAATGCGGCAAGATGTCCAGGCGAAACTCCTTCGTGTCGTCTGGAACTGCCAGAACCGACAGGACCATCATGAGGAGCCCTATGACCACCTTAGCGAGTGCTGTCATGGAACTTCTGACATTTCGCGCCCCGCTACCGGTCCACTTGCACGTTGGGCAGGGACTTCTTGAGTTGCTCAACGCCCACGTCCGTGACCTTCGTTTCGCTCAGGTGGAGGTACTGCAATTCCGTCATCCCCTTCAGGTGCTCCAGGCCCGCGTCCGTGACCTTGGTTTCGCAGAGGTACAGACGCTGCAACGCCGTCATCCCCTTGAGGTGCTCCAGGCGCCCGCCCGTGACCTCCGTGCCCGCGAGCGCGAGGGTCTGCAACGCCGTCATCCCCTTGAGGTGCTCCAGGCCCACGTCCGTGACCCGCGTGCCCGTGAGGTTGAGCGTCTGCAACGCCGTGAGCCCCTTCAGGTGGACCAGGCCGGCGCCCGTGACCTGCGTATCCCAAAGGGAGAGTTCCCGCAACCCAGTCAGCCCCTTCAGGTGCTCCAGGCCGGCGTCCGTGACCTGCGTTCCGAGGAGGTACAGCTCCTGCAAGGCCGTCAGCCCCTTCAGATGCAGCAGGCCGGCGTCCGTGACCTTCGTGCCCGTGAGGCGGAGCTCCTGCAACGCCGTCAGCCCCTTGAGGTGCACCAGGCCACCGTCCGTGACCTTCGTGCCCGTGAGGTCGAGCTCCTGCAAGGCCGTCAGCCCCTCGAGGTGCACCAGGCCACCGTCCGTGACCTTCGTGCCCGTGAGGCCGAGCTCCTGCAACGCCGTCAGCCCCTTGAGGTGCACCAGGCCCGCGTCCGTGACCTGCGTAATGCTGAGGTCGAGCTGCTGGAGCGCCGTCAGCCCCTTGAGGTGCTCAAGGTCCGCGTCCGTGGCATCCCAGAGATTCAGCCCCGGAATCCCCTGCGCCTCGACCTCCTGACGCACCTTCGCCATGTCTACGGGCGGCAGCGGCTCAACGTACCACCACTGGCACGGCGGTATCGTCAGACGCCGCTCGGAAGGAGTGATGCCGACGAAGTCGCGCCCCTCGCTGATCACCGCCCACACTTGAAAGGCCACCCGGGAATTGAAGGCCTTCCGCTGGGCTTTCTCTTCTGCTTCGGACGAGCCGGCGGCCCACAGCGCGGCGGCCATGATTGAAGCAATCAGCCAGTACTTCCATGCCCTGTTGCCCATCTGAAGTCTCCCGTTCTCCGTCATCCTATCCATTATTTCCATCTTGCGAACGGCGCTGTTGACTGGCGCGGTTTACCGCATACGGTCGGACGGCTGGTTGGGGCCTCCTATTCTCCACCAATCAGTGGAGTCTTCCCGCTGCGTTTGTCAACCACTACGGCAGAAGGCGTTGGGTGTCCGAGCCACAATTCAAAATCAACATGGGGCCGGCGGCGCCTTTACCAATTCTCGCCCAGCAGTTCGAAGTATGCCTGCGGATGGTCGCAGGCGGGGCACCTGTCGGGCGCTTCGGCGCCTTCATGCAGATACCCGCAGTTGCGGCACCGCCACACGACGGGCTTGTCCTTCTTGAACACGGTCCCCGCCTCGATGTTGGCCAGAAGGCCGAGGTAGCGCTTCTCATGCCCCTTCTCGGCCACCGCGATGCTCTCGAATATGTCTCCGATTTCCTCGAAGCCCTCCTCGCGCGCCACGCTGGCGAAGGTCGGATACATGTCCGTCCATTCGTGGTTCTCGCCGGCCGCGGCCGCCTTCAGGTTCTGGGCCGTCGTTCCTATCACGCCGGCCGGGAAGGCGGCCTGGATCTCCACCTCGCCGCCTTCCAGAAGCTTGAACTCGCGCTCGGCATGTTCCTTCTCCTGGTCGGCGGTTTCCGTGAAGATGTCGGCGATCTGCATGTAACCGTCCTTCCTTGCCTGGCTGGCGAAGTAGGTGTAGCGGTTCCTGGCCTGCGACTCCCCGGCGAACGCCGTCAGAAGATTACGCTCGGTCTGCGAGCCTTTAAGTTCCATCTTGTCACGCCTTTCTAGGAGAGACCAACCTGCTGCTGCACTTTCTTTATCGCGCCGGCCGATGATCGCAATGCCTCCAGCTCGGCTTCGTCGAGATCAGGAGACAGAACACGACCCGCGCCGTCTCCGTTCAGGGTTGTCGAGACGCTCAGGCACACGTCGTTGATACCGTACTCCCCCTTCATCAGTGTGGACACCGTCAGGACGCTGTTCTCATTCCGCAGGATCGAGGTCGTGATCCTGACAAGCGCCAGGCCGACTGCGAAGTTTGTTGCTCCTTTCGCCTCAATGATGTGATATGCGGAGTTGCGGACTTGATCGGCTATCTTCTCCCGTTCGGAGTTCGGGCAGTTGCGAGGGCAGTTCTTGCAATAATCGCTGAGTTTCACGCCTGCAATGTTGGTGATGCTCCACGCCACAACTTCGCTGTCGCCGTGTTCGCCCAGCACGTAGGCGTGCACATTGTGCGGGTCTACCTGGCAGTGCTGACTGAGCAGGTAGCGGAACCGGGCGCTGTCCAGCACCGTGCCGGAGCCGATGACGCGCCGTTTCGGCAGCCCCGAGAACTTGAGGGCAGCGTACGTCAGAACGTCCACCGGGTTCGTCACAACCAGCAGGATTGCATCGCGCGTTTGCGCGACGACGTTCTCGATAATTGACTTGCAGATACCGATGTTCGTTCCCACCAGGTCCGTGCGCGACTGCCCCGGCTTCTGCTTCGCACCCGCGCAGATGACTACCACGTCCGCGCCGGCGCAGTCCCCATAATCGCCCGCCCAAACGTCGACCGGTGGTGTGAAGAACGTGCCGTGGCCCAGGTCGAGCGCCTCCGCTTCCGCTCGTTCCTTGTTGCGATCAATTAGAACGATCTCGCGGGCCGTGCCGTGGATCTGCAGGGCGTACGCAAACGTGCTCCCCACGATCCCGGCGCCGATTATGACGACCTTACCCGCTGCAGTACGCATCATCGGCCCTCGTTATGCTCGGTGCCGTCGGCCTCGTTGGGTACGCCGGCTGAGTATCCGAGTTCTTCCACCGCACGGCGCAGCGCCTCAACATCGAAATCATGTCCGTGAACGACGGCCCTGCCGCCCCTAAGATCAACATCCGCCGACTCCACCCCCGAACACTCGCCCAGCGCACGGGCGACACTCTCCACACAATGGGTGCAGTGCATCCCCTGGATGTTAATCATAGCGGTCTTCATCGCATCCGACAAGGGAGCACGTGCCCGCCTGGTCAAACGCGGCAAGAGGGCTGCTGTCAGGATGGCCAGCAGCGCGAAGGAACTGATTATCTTTACGGGGGCCGGCAGCATCCATGGCGCGGCCGCGGCGAACGACGCGCTCCCGGTCGCCAGGATGTAGTCAAGCAGCAGACCCGACGCCAGGGCGGTGAATGCCACCGTTCCCAGGTAGACGAGGGCGTTGCGTCTTCCCATGAGTTTCCAGACGGTGGCCACCGTGGCGGCGTTCGTGGCCGGGCCCGTCATCAGAAACACGAGCGCCGCGCCCGGTGATATTCCCTTCAGCATCAGCGCAGCAGCCACGGGCACGGACGCCGTGGCGCACACATAGAGCGGAATCCCGACGATCATCATCAGCACCATCTCGCCTATGCCGCCGCCGAGCAGCCCCGCGAAATAGTCGTCCGGCACTACGGCGGATATTGCTCCTGCTATCAGAAGCCCCACGATGAGGGGCTTGGCGATGTCGCGGGGAAGCGAGACGAAGCCGTAGCGCAGGGCGTTCAGGACCCTTGCGCCGGAGCCCTCGCCGGCATAGAGGCTCTCCTGGTCGCCCGAGGGGCCCGGGGCTTCGGCATCCTTGGCGCCGCCTGCCGAGCCGACGAGCCAGCCGCCGATCATCCCGCTCACAAGCGCGGCCAGCGGCCTGAAGACGGCGAACATGCCCCCCAGAAGGCTGAAGGTCACCAGGATGCTGTCCACGCCCGTCTGCGGAGTGGCAATAATGAGGGCCGCCGTTGCACCGCGGCTGGCACCGTGCCTTCGAAGCGACGCAGCCACGGGGATGACGCCGCACGAACAGAGCGGCAAGGGTATGCCGAAAATCGCGGCCTTGACGACCGACAGCATCCCCTTCCCGCCCAGGTGCCGCTCGACGGTGCGCGGCGAGATCAGCACGTAAAGCACACCGGCCATGAGGAACCCGAAGAGCAGGAACGGGGCCATCTCACCCATGACGTTCCAGAAGTCTTCGACGAAGCTGTAAAGCAGGTCAGCCATTTATGTTGCCTCCGATCACCGCGCATCCAATTCTAGGCACGTTGCCAGGCGGGTGCTGGCGTCTGTTGAGGACGCATTAACCAAGGATGGCCTTGAGGTCCTCCTCTACGGTTGAGATGGGCATGATGTTGAACTTCTCGGCAAGCACCTCCAGCGCGGCCGGGGTCACAAAGGCGGGCAGCGTCGGCCCGAGGCGGATGTTCTTGATGCCCAGGTGCAGCAGTGTGAGCAGTATGCCAACTGCCTTCTGTTCGTACCACGAGATGACCATGGACAGCGGCAGATCGTTGACCCCGCACTCGAAGGCCTCGGCCAGTGCCAGTGCAATCTGGATGGCCGAGTAGGCGTCGTTGCATTGCCCGACGTCCAGCAGGCGCGGGATGCCGGCGATTTCCCCGAACTCCAGCTTGTTGAAGCGGTACTTGCCGCAGCCCAGCGTCAGGATTACGCAGTCATCGGGGACGGCTTTGGCGAGTTCCGTATAGTAACTGCGCCCGGACTTGGCCCCGTCGCAGCCGCCGATGAGGAAGAAGTGCCTGATGGCGCCGCTCTTGACTGCCTCGATGACCTTGCCCGCCACGCTCATGACCGCGTCTCGCGCGAAACCGACCAGGATGGTCTTGTCCGGCCCATCCTCCTTGAATCCCTCGGCGGCCAGCGCGGCTTCGATGACGGGCGTGAAGTCACGGTCGGAGATGTGCACGACGCCCGGCCATGCGACCAGGCCGCTGGTGAATATCCTGTCCTTGTAGCCGTCCTTCGGCTTCTGAATGCAGTTGGTGGTCATCAGGATTGCGCCGGGGAACTCGTCGAACTCCCTGCGCTGGTCCTGCCAGGCGCCGCCGTAGTTGCCTGCGAGGTGCCCGTATTGCTTCAGCCCGGGGTAGCCGTGCGCCGGAAGCATCTCGCCGTGGGTGTAGACGTTGATGCCCCTGCCCTCGGTTTGCTTGAGCAACTCCTCCAGGTCTTTCAGGTCGTGCCCCGAGACCACGATGGCCTTTCCTTTGACCGGCGTTATGCGCACGGGCGTGGGCACAGGGTGACCGTAGGCGC
The DNA here is from genome assembly GCA_030628375.1 of Planctomycetota bacterium. Taxonomy (GTDB): domain Bacteria; phylum Planctomycetota; class Brocadiia; order SM23-32; family SM23-32; genus DAOVRD01. The sequence continues at coordinate 12,552 of DAOVRD010000009.1, read as the reverse complement.
CGGTGTTCGCCGCATCCAACAGGTCCATGACCTTCAGGTTGAGTTCGCCGACCTTCAGCGCCATGCCCAGGAGTTCGTCGGCGTTGGCGTCACTTCGGGTGAGGAAATCCAGTGCCTCGTGGAACAGTGCGTAGACACCGTCGTCCTCCTTGCCGAGTATCTGAGCGTGATCGGCATAGGCCGCCGCCCCTTTGAGGCCGTAGAGGATGAGGTTCTGCAGCCCCGTGATGTCCTCGCCGAGCGTCTCGATGCTTCTGGCAACGCCTGCCTCTTTGCCCTGTTCGACGAGGCCGCCGATGTCGTCCGCAGGAGTCCAGCTGGCGGCGCCGTCGAGCGTCTCCGACTCGCGCCCGGCTTTCTTGCAGGCATCTTCGTAGAGGTGTCTGGCCCTGTCTCGCAGCTCGGCCGCCCTGAGGGTGAGGCCCCGCAAGCGTTCCGGGTCGAAGTTGACGTTAGTGACCGTCGAGAACAGTGCCTCTATTGCGAAGATGTCTATGTCCCGGTCACTGACACCGAACTGCCGCGCCCTGTATGCGTACATGGACAGACCTTTGGTTGCATGCACCAGCAGGTCTTGCAGGGCGGCCGTATCGGCATCTTTGCCACAGACGCCCTGGACGGTGCATCCTGTCCCTCTCGCCGTCTGTTCGCACTGGTAGCAGAACATGCTCATTGGTGAAACCACCTTTCTACTCTTGTAGGGCTGAATGCGACTGTTGCCCACGATGTGCCCGGGCCCCGCACACCTTCGCGTTGACTGTGAGGATGGCGTCGAAAAGCGCGGCACCGTTGGGCGTGTCATTCTTCTCGCGATCGCCCCGGTGCGCGATGACGTCCAGTATCTCCTGCTGCACGGCTTGCGGCAGACCGATGTCGGCCAGCACATCCGCGGCCGAGCGCACGTCGTGGAGTACGGCCGCGGGAACCAGGACCAGAGGATCGGCGCCCACTTGCCGCCCGATGTCCTCCGCCAGAGCAAGCACGGCCAGGGTGTGGTCTATCCTCTCCCTGTCGTCCCCAAACGCCTCTCTCATGCGCTCGATGAGCTCTTCTCGGAGCGGCCCGATGGTTGCGCTGCCCTCGCCTCGTATGGCGGCGAGGCACTGCGCCGCATGCCGGCACCACGCCAGGCACTTCATGGAACTCTTGGGGTTGGCCAGACGCCAGCCGCAGCCCGGACACTTGCGCACAAACTCGTCCGGCCAGAACTCCACCGCCCGGCCGCACCTGGGGCATTTCGCCTCGGCGATGTCCTGCGCCTTGAGAAACCTGGGGTCCTGTCCCGGGCACTTCACGCGACTCATTTCGCGGCCTCCCGGGCGGATTGGATTTCGTTGGCAGCATCGCTGATGCGGACTTTCGCGAGTTTGGCGTTCAGTCCCGCCCCCAGCGCAGACAGACGCCTCCTGAACGGGCAGTAATCAATCCGGCCGCATATCTCCGGTCTGGAGATGCACTCGCTCATGACCAGCGGTCCCTGGACCGTCTCTACCACGTCCAGGACGCTGAGCCGCCGTGCGGAGCGCGCGAGCCGGTAGCCGCCGAACGGCCCCTGGCTGCTTTCCACGATGCCGGCCTGATGGAGCCGCTGCATGATCTTGCGCAGGAAGTCGGGCGGCACCTCCTCTTGCTCGGCGAGGGTGCTGACGGGCAGGAAGTCGTCGGCCAGCGCGAGCCCTGTCAGCGCCCTGAGCGCGTAATCCGTCTCTCGCGTTATGATGGCCATTGCTTCTCCGTAATGGGAGTGGGAAAGCCCTCAATAATAGGAGTATATCAGTCTCATACCCCCTTGTCAAGTCTTTTTCTCGGGTTTCTTGGCGTGTCCTGAGGCGGCGCCGGATCTCCGAGGTGGCCTCTTTCTGCCCCGGGATCGGCGGGTCGGTTGCCGGCCCCTGTTGCTTCTCCACCGTTATTGACGCCGATGACTTAGGGCTTCGGTTCGAGTCTGCCAGGACTCGTTGCAGTCCCCAGGCACGGTGGAGCGTTCGTTGGCGCGGGGAAGGTTCTTGACTTGCTGTGGCAGCTCGGATTACATTGCAGGGGCGATAAGGGATCTGCTAAACCAACGACGATGCGCCCGTAGCTCAGGCGGATAGAGCGGCGGTTTCCTAACCCGTTGACCTAAGAGTCGTAACTCCTTACATCCAAAGATGATATAGAAAAATACCCCTAATTCCAGGATTTCTTCGCCGCAGAATCGCCGCAGTATGATTATCGGTTGTTCTTTCGAGGTCGACCGCGCCGTCTGGACTGATCGCCCTTCCTGACGATCCTGTCCAACTCCTCCTTGTCGAACGCCACACGGCCATTGCTCGCTGCACCGTTGCCGGCTTCCCTCCGGTGGTTGGACCTCAGCGCCGGAACGTGCTATACTCGCTGGCTTTAGGCGGATCGTCTCTCATCCGTCTGGTGGGAAGGATGGAGAGCTGCGTTTGCTGCCGGAGAATAGTGATGTATGCGGGGTTTACACCGTCGCTGATGACCACGGGGATCGGAAGCCTGCCCCACAAAGATCCCGACGAGGCGGCTGCCTTTGTGCTGAAGGCAGACGTCTCAATACCCTACTGGCCCCAGTTGCCGAAGCGGGGCTTCGCGGAGGGCATGATTGCGCAGTTCAGCGAGCCGATGCCCTGCGTGCGAATGAACGGCGCGGAAGGCGGGCTCTACTGGGAACCCGAACACAAGTACGAGGAGCTTGAGCGGTTCTACAGCCTGTTTCTGGCCGAAGATCAGGAGCCTTTTGCCTTGAGTGAGGAAAGGGCCGCTGGCTTCAGCGCCTTCCGGCGGGCAGCGGGCGGACGCAGGTGGCCTTACGTCAAGGGCCAGGTCACCGGTCCGATCACCTACACCACAAGTATCCAGAACAAGGAGGGGGTTCCTTTGCTCGCGGACCCCGACCTGCGCGACGCGGCGGTCAAAGTGCTGGCCCGCAACGCACGCTGGCAGGTGGAGCAACTGAGGGAGTTCGCCCAGGAGGCCGTAATAATCTTCGTGGACGAACCCCTCCTGGCCGTCTACGGCTCCAGCGCATTGGCCAGCATCTCCGAGGAGCGCGTCCGCACCATGTTAGGGCAGATGTGCGAAGCAATAGAGGACGCAGGAGGCATCAGCGGCATGCACGTTTGCGGGAACAGCGACTGGGGCGTTATGGCTTCCACCGGAGTGCAGGTGCTCAACTTCGACGCCTACCAGTTCGGCCACACGATGGGCCTTTACCCCGATGCAATCAACGTACTTTTGCGCCGCGGCGGATGCATTGCGTGGGGGATAGTCCCCACTACCGCCGATATAGCTGGTGCCGAGCTGGACTCTCTGGCCCGCACGCTCCAGGAAAGCTTCGCCGCCCTGACGGACAAAGGGTTCGACGGCGCTCTGCTTCGACGGCGAGCTATGCTCACGCCTTCGTGCGGCGCAGGCAGCATGGAAGAGGCCGAGGCGGAGAAAGTGTTCGATTTGCTGCGCGAACTTCGCGCAAGGCTGGAGCGGTGACGGAGCAATAAGTCCGAGGGCCACCCCGGACATACGGGCGCCCTCGACCCGGGGGGCAGTCGGGATATGCCACACCGGGAAACGACCTGAAAAAGGCCGAAGAAGCAACGAACGACGCAGGACGTAGCGGCTTTGAGTCCGTCCGAGCGGGGAGTAAAGTGCGTGGTGTGCGCTCCTGAAGCGCTGCCTGTGCTGGAGTAGATTGGCGAGCGATTGAGCCGGCCCGAGGCGCACGCATTTCACGGTGGTAAGCCTGAGCCGAACGCTCTGCCCCGGGCGCCAACGAACGGGATAGACGACGGGATCTACGCCGGCCTGGAAGCCCTGCTCGCGATGGCGCCTGGAACCCGCGCATATCGGATTCCCGCTATCACGCATCCCGCCGCATAACCGTTCCGTTCTCGGTACTACGAGCTTCGAGGCCGGCCTTCTTCTAATGCTCAGACCAATACCGGGACTCTGCCTCACGGGAATGGGGGTTCACACTGAACTCGTCTTTTCGCCATCCGCCACGCCGTACATGGCCATGATGTTCTGGGGGGGCACGTCGGGCTGGATATTGTGGACGGCGTTGAGGACATAGCCGCCCCCGCTGCCGAGCTGCTCGATGCGACGGCGCGCCTCCTTTTGGACCTCCTCTGGAGTTCCATGGGGCAGCACGTGCTGGGTGTCCACCCCGCCCCAGAATGAGAGACGATCGCCGTACTGAGCCTTCAGCCGGGCCGGGTCCATGTCCTTCGCCGAGACCTGAACGGGGTTCAGTATGTCCACACCGATCTCAACCAGGTCGGCCACGAACTCCACGACCGAGCCGCAGGTGTGGTAGAAGACGTAGGCGTCGGTGCGCTCCTTGACGAACTGGATAAGCTCGCGCTGTCGCGGCTTGACCACACGACGGTAGAGCGGAGGCGAGATGAGGGGGCCGCCCTGCTGTCCGAGGTCGTCGCCGAGCCGGATGACGTGAATGTAGCCCCCCACCTGCCCCAGGAAGTCCTGGAGTCCTGCCATTCTCAACTCAAGGAGCTTGTCCAGCAATGCGGTGGCGAAACATTCGTCGGTCAGCAGGTCGATCATGAAGTTCTCGAATCCACGCAGGTACCATGCCCGCTCGAACAGAGATGCGGACGGATCGCCCACAAGGGCATAGTCGGTCTCTTGAGACAGCCTGCGGGCTTCCTCGTGCAGGCCCTCCGTCAGGCCCGGGTCATGGGGATCCGGCCAGGGGTAGGAGTCCAGGTCCTCCACGGCCAGTTCAGCTAGCGGATGACTCACCATGTCAAAGTAGTACCCATCCTGTTTGGGCATGCGGAGCTCAATGCCCCACTCGTCAACGTAGCTGTAGCCGGCGCTATCTTCGGCGACATGACGCTGCCAGCCCTTGCGGGGGCCGGGCAGTATATAGCGAGTGTCAATGCCGAGCCTCCGCAGTGCCTCCTCGGAGGGGCGCGCCAACTGCTGATTGTGGTCCATAATCTGGTTCTGCTCCTCCAGCCCGAACAGCTCCTTCAGGGCGTCGTAGGCCCCGACGGTTATGCCGGTGACCCGTCCGCCCAGGTCCCTGGGCACACGGTCCGGCTGGCGGTGGCTCAGCGCGGTCAGGAGCCTTTCGCGCGGTGTCATCACGGCTGCACGGCCTCCTTGAGATAGGGCAGAACGAAGTGCTCGGGATGATCGGGGGACATTATGGGCCCGCTGTTGTGCGCGTAATCGTCGCCCTGCACAGAATGTCGGCGCCCGTTCCGGCCGGCCGCTCCAGCAGGCGTCAGTCGGTGACTTTGTAGAAACCAGCGTTTCCCGCCGGCAACGCTTCGGGCATTGTGGTCAGCCTTCATTCTGCACCTGAAGCGTCTCCATATACTCTTTCACGCACTGCTCGCAGCTCTGGCCGTCGGCCCCCTCCTGAATGAACCGGCGGAAAGCATCCAGCCAGTTTACCCCGGCGGGAGAATGACGTTGAATGAAGGCCAGAAAACAGACGAAACGTTCCAACGCTTGCCGGTCCACCGCGTGTTCCATGTCGCATGCCGTTGCTGCCGCCTGCCGAGCTTCCAGCCCCAGGATGTCTTCCAGGAAGTTCCTGACAATGTGGTGGCGCGTGGCGAGTTGATCCGCTCTCTCTCGACCTTCCTCGGTGAGCGTAATCAGTTCGTAGGGCTCGTAGTTGACCATTCCTCTCTCGGCCAGGCTTTGGAGAGCGGCGGTCACCGTCGAGCTGGCCACGTTCTGGGCTTTGGCGATATCCCTGGGCCGAGCCACCTTCTGCTCCCGCTCGATGCGGTAGATGGCCTGCAGGTAGTCCTCCAGCTTTGGGGTCAGTTCTTCATCCACAGTGCCCAACTCCTCATTTTTTTCGCCCTATGGAACATTATACGGGCCGTAAGAACCATTTCAAGCCGGTACATCTGAAGCTGCAGCCGAGCTCGAGCATCATCTCCGGGCAGAACTCCGCCCGGGCACATTTCCGGTGTCTTCACCGATTGGCTTTCCCCTTTGGGGACCAACATGCGTAACTACGGCTTGGACGCGGGAACGGATCATGGCCGCGAAGTCCCAAGCCGGACCGCCGCGTCAAGCCGGGCCGCCGCCAAATGCCGCCGTGTCGGCAAGGCCTGCGCAGTAGTTCTCGTGCCAGTGCTCCGGCACCGGCTGTTCCTCGTATAGCCGGGCGCGTTGTGCTTCCAGAAGTCGCTGAGGACGGCCCATGAAATCCGCCGCACACGTTACCCGGTTCGGCGTACGTGCCGATAGCCCTTGAATCCAGGAAAGCCCCTCCCGGCAGCGCAGGAGATGATGGTCGATTATCAGGGTTTCGACGTGTTGGCTGAGCCTCACCGCCAGACGCCAGGCCCTCTGTCGCTCCTGGGGGGAAATGTCCAGATAAAGAGGCGGCCCGCTGACCAGGACCGTGGTGGGCTCCCAGCGCAGAATCCGCTCGACGGCCTCTTCGTTCAGGAGCTGCACGTCGGACGCATGCACGAAGACCTTGCCGCCGTTCTGAACCCGAGTCATCATCACATTGCCCTGTTCGCTGTTCTGTTCGCCGTGTGGCACCGGCTTTGAGAAGGTAAGGGGCCCCGATTCTCGGCCTTCGGCCTCCGGCAGTTCTCGCTGCAGCAGCTCGGCCAGCGATTCAACCCGCCGCCGGATACGCTCTGATTCCTCGTCCAGACGCTTTGCCCATAGGCGCACGGACTGCAGTGCCACCCTCACGCTCGCTGCAGGCAGTTGATAGGGATTTGCCTCCACCAGCGGCATGTGATCGCCGTGGAAATGGCTGATAACCACGTCGGTCGCGTCCCGAACGGCGCTTACGATCTCCTCTCGAATTTGCTCCCCCACCGCCACCTGCGCCGGATGGGGCAGCAAGCCATGCCGCCTATACCCCAGCGCCACGCCGGGATCGAACACGATGGTTCTGCCGCCCGCCCTTACGACGCAGCAAAGTCCCCGGACGCCGAGTGATTCCGTGCCCAGGATTTCGATATCCATTTCTTCCTGATTCCCATGCCTCAGTTGAGCCATGCACTACCGCGTGGCAGTTCTCTCATAGTCAACCGGGAGACCTGCCTGCACCCCGAACGCTTGACTTTCCGGCCCTGCGGTCTGTATGCGGCCTACGCATCAGCTTCTCGAAGGTCTTCCTGGTGAATCTTCATTCCGTAGAGTTTCGCCAGGTTTGTGCAAGCTTCCCTGTAGTCGCCGTAGCAGGTCACGCGATGCCAGCCGAAAAGATCGTAGTGGTAGTTGTCCATGACCGTGCGGGCATCCACCTCGGCGGCGAGCTTGGTGCGGCAGCCCTTGTCGTCGTGGACGTTGGCCACGGTCCGGGCATTGTGGACGGCGAAAGCGTTCTCCCGCGGGTTCATCTTTATGGTTGTCACCGTTTCCCCCAGCGGCATCAAGGACTGGACGGAGGCGCCTTTGCCATCTTCGGCGTGCGAGCGGATTATGAACGGGTTGCTGATGCCGTCGGGGCCGAACACGCGGTTCGTTGCCACGCAATGTGCGTAGACAATCTGACGGCTTGCCGTGTCGATCACAGGATCTGAGACGTATGCCGGCCTGCCGGTCAGGTAGCGAAGCATGAGCTGGCAAAGCGTGGAGTCCACGTCGGCCTCGCACACGCCGGTGGACCCCTCGTTGTTGAGCTGGAAGAACCCCAGGCATGGATAGGCGGGGAGCTTCCCGCCGTAGTAAAGGCCCAGACAGTCCACCGTGACCGCGTCCGCTTCCTGCTCTTCCATGGCCGTCCTGAGGGCCAGATACATCCGCGCCGATCGCAGTATCTCCTCGGCGCCCGGCTCAACCACCTTCAGAGCTTCGTTCGTCCACCGCTGCTGGTAGCGCCTGGCTTCGTCTTCGTCGGCATCATCGTAGTACCTGCGCAAGGTATCGGAGTCCATCCAAACCAGCGTTGTCCCCAGCGGTTCCACGGCTTCTTCATCACTGCGGGACCTGTCATGATCGGCAACCACGAGAATCCTTGCCTCTCTCAGCCTGCGCATCACGTCAAAGAGCCTCACCGCTTCCACGGTGTCGCGGAAGTCGGAAGAGGCCACGGTTACCACCGGCAGGCGCTCTTTCTGGACCACAGATTGCGCCGACAGAATGCCACCCGACCCAGCATACAGGTCATCCGCTATGAGGACCGGATGCGCCTGGCGGGCGAGGACCTGTTCGATCCGGGTCCACATCGCAGTCATGAAGACCAGATATCCGTCCGGTTGTGCGGTTCCTTCCTGTTCAATGAGCTCCTCGGCTTCTTGGGTGGACTGGAGGATACTTGCTGAGAACTCCACCTCCGGCAGATGATCTTGGAGCTTTCCCAGCACCTCCTGGGATTTCCTCTCAACGTCATAGTCCATGTAAGGCCAGGAAGGGCGGTCGGACCTGTTTGCCGGAAAGACGACTTTCACCCGCGTTTTCATTTTCGACTCCTTCCTTTGGCTTGCAGCCTGTGTTGGGGGGATCAAACCTTCGGGATCCCTCCGGACGCGCCGATGCCCTTGCGCTCCAGGGCCCGGTACCTTTCGGTATCATGCTTCGACAACCTGTATAGCCATCATGCGTCCCAGCCTGTGCAGGTCTTCGGTGTAGTCGCCGTAGACCATGGCCATGTGATGTCCGAAATCCTGCTGCTTGTCGAACAAGTCCGTCACGTCCTTGACGCTGACGTGCACGCCCAGGGAGCAGCCTATTTGATCATATCCGTCTCCACCAACGATCTGCCCCAGGGCCACCAGCAGCTTCCGGGCCTTGGGGTCAAACCTGGCCAGCGTTACGGGCTCGCCCAGATCGCGGGAGAAATCGTACCGCACCGTAGCTCCCCATCCTCCCACCGTAAAGGGCCTTATGGCGTAAGGCAGGTCTGGTTGATCCAGTCCCTTCATCTTAAGCCCAGGGACATCATGGCCGATCCTGACGACGTTTTGGGTCTTGCTGAGCAAAGAGCAATTGCCCATATAGGCGGATTTGCCTGACAGGTACATCAGCGCTGCCATGGCCATTAGCACATTCGTGTCCCCCTCGCAAGCTGAGGGGTAGCCGTGGTCCTTGAGGAGGCTGTGGGCCAGGCAGAAAGTCACCCTGTGCTGCTCGAGGACCTGCCGCGCGCACAGCTCGAAGCATGGGATCGTGAAGGCGTTGCACTCCAGCTCCTCCAAAGTCCTTTTGACGGCCACGTAGAACTTCACAGACGGCAGCAGCTCGTCCCGGCTCATGTGGCTCTGCTCAGCACGTTCGATAAGCTGATCGGTGAGCTGTTCGGCTTCCGCCACGGACTCCGGCGAGAGCGCATCCATCCGTTCCAGCAGTCTGGGCGCGGGCACAGTATGGTGCCTCACGCCGAAGCGTGTCTGCAGATCCTCGATGTCGTAAATGGTGCTCACCACGCCGACGGGTATCACGTCGCCATCGAGCGCGTGCAGAATCTTGGTCTGCGCGAGGGCCTTTCTGACCCGAAACAGGGTGATCAGCCGGTTCAGCTCCTCAAAGTCCAGGGGCGCGTAGCCCTCAAGACCCCGGCTGCGAAGATAGGCCGCTACGTCCACCGTCACAACCGTTCCCACCATGGCGATGGGCCTGCGAAAACGGTGACCTATGGCCACGGCCGGATACTGCGACAGCCCGCCCGAGAGGAGGAAGAGATCGGCTTCGGATGCGTCCTTTTCAAGCGTGCGAATCTCCTCCTCCGGAAGGTGCCAGTTGTCCCGCCATTGCAGCTTCACGGGCTCCAGCAGGCGCGCCTGATGCGACAGCTCGCCTTCCACCTGTTGGGTCCACTTCCTGAATTGCTCCTCGCCCCTTTGCCTTTCATTCTCGGGGTCGAGGTCCTCCTTCCGTCCCACGCGGCAGGGCCCCTCGTATGCGCCCGAATGCAAAAGCTGCACGAAGACGGGCTTCACGACTACTTTTGCATCCACTACTCGATCCTTAGCCATTCTTACCCCTCCCTGCAGGCCAAACCAAGGCGGTTTCGCTTTGTCCGCCTGCTACTGTCAAGGATGAACCGATGCTCCGACGGCCAGCATTGCTTCCAGGGACCTTCGCATCTGTCCTTGCGGCGGTCCAGCCCAGGTCCAGCGAGTCGCCCAGGTAATCGGCCACGTCCTGGACCTGCGGACGCTGGTAGTTGTGAGCAAGGATGACGGCCTCTCGCTCCTCCTTAAGACGCTTGATTTCGTCCTTGAAAGCTTCTTTTGCCATTCTCGTCTCTCTGCTATCCGAGTGTGGGCCGGATGAAAGCACGTGTCCGGCATGGGGGAACTCGGTTCGAGGCCTGAAATACGCTATACCGATACCAACGAAGGCCAGAGGATTGACCAGCCACCACTTCTCAATGAATCCTATGTGCGCGCCTCTGTGGACCAGCCCCAGCAGGAATTCCCCCGCGTAGGGGATGAGGCAGTCGCTCAAGGTGGCGATCCCGATGGGGCCCGCGTAACCGATCACAACCGTGGCCCAGAGCTTCCCCTCGCTGTGCCGCCTGTACATCCCAGCCGTGACCAGCGCGCTCAAGACCACGTGAACGGGGTGAAGCGTCCAAAACAGTCCGTGCGAAAGCGAACGGGGCACGTCCGCGGTTACCATGACAGCCATAATCACGATGCCCGTCAGCGTGCCGAACATCGTGAAGGGTGCATGTGCGCGCAACTCTTTCCCGATGGTCTTGACAGCGTCCCTCATCATCCCGCCCCGCCGGTGGACTCAGCTTCAATTGGATCGCCGTGATCGCATATGAGGACCCCGTTCAGGTGGTCTGTCTCGTGCTGGATAACCCGCGCCCACAGGTCGGTTACCTCCAGTTGCTTCTTACGACCATAGGCATCATACGCAGCCACGCGAATCTCCCGATTCCGCGTTACATCCACCTGCGTATCGGGCAGGCTCAGGCAACCTTCCACCATACTATCGCTGCCGGCGCTGGTGTCGATTCTGGGATTGATCAGAAACATGCTCTGCCCCTGGATCTCGCAGACGAACAGCCGCCGCAGTATCCCCACCTGCGGCGCGGCGAGACCGATGCCTTCTCTGGCCCGCATGAGCCGGAGCATCTCATCCAGCAGGTCCCTCAGCTCGCTGTCAAAGCGCTCCACCGGCTCACAGACCTCCCGGAGGACAGAGTCCGGGTAGATTCTTAAGCTCAAAGACTCTGTATTGTGGTTCTCGCGCCGATTCATCTGGCCATGCTCCACTCGCTCCAGCCACGGAGGATTCGGGTTGTCTCTGCCACCAGTTATCGTTTGCTTTCCTGTCGCCGCGTAATCCCTACCGAGCCCTTTGTCAGCACGCGTGGGCTTCCAATCCGTCCGTGAGCATTGCCCCGCCGAACTCTGGCTGCGCAATTCATTTGTCCTGCTTCCACAAAGTCTCTGGAATCGTCGTGAGCAGCGGAACCCGCAGTGCGATGTCCAGGACAAGCGGGATAATGAACACGTATGCTGGCCCCACATGGCGCCAGATCAGTCCCGCAATCAAAGGCGCCGGGACCGTCACCAGTCCGGCGAAGACTCCGAGTAAGCCGCTCCACCGGCCCATATGCTCCAGCGGCACAAGCTCCAGGGTCATGGAACTGGTGACCACGGTCATGATCGGGTAGAAGCCCCAGAGCGCCCCGGCCAGGACAAGACCAGCCGGCCCACGCGCCAGCACCAGCATGATGCTGCCTAGATACCAGAGAGGCGTGAGCAGGTAGATTACTCGCTTGCGACCCAGACGGTCGGCCAGTCTTCCCAATGGGATGCCGAACAGTATGTGGGCCACCACCATCGCCACGCTCATCATGCTCAAGACGTACTGTTCCGCGCCTTTCACTTGGTTCGCAAACAGATGCATGAACGGTAGCGTCATGGCTAGCGGCAACTGGGAGAGGCAGGCGACAGCGATCCACCTTTTCAGGTGAGGCGCATTTCTGAAGACCCGGCGGAAATCGCCAAGTATCCCTATGCGATCCTCCTCGTCTGCGAGGTTCGGCCGGACCGGCTCCCGCAATCGGGCCGCCACATAGAGCATGATCAAGCCATAGCCGGCGAACTGGATGTAGTAGAGCGGGCGCAGGCCCTGAGCGGTCAACCCACCAAACCTTGTCACAAGCACCGCCGCGATCATGGGGGAGAGAGCGAGGAAGACCGACCCGATCGAATTGCACATGTTCTGTCCCGTCGCCCGGTCGCGATTCAGGAGTTGATCGGCGCAGAGCACGCTGCATCCCGTACCCGTGAACCGCATGGAGAGTGAGATCAGGATGACCGCCGGGATCAGTGCACGCCAATCCGGTGCGATGCCATATACGGCAGTGGCGAGGGCCATCAGACCAATCCCCGTCACGTAGAAGCCCTTTACGCCATATCGGTCCACCAGCCACCCCGCAGGAGGAGACATAGCGGCGCTCATGCCCCCCCTGACGCTGTTCAGGGCTCCCAGTTGCAGGGGGCTCGCCCCCAGCGCCACCGCGTAGATGGAGTTGTACTGGGCTGTCAGGCCGGCCAGGAAACTGCTGAACGCAGCACGTGTCACGGTGACACGGTAGTTCGGCTTCTGTCGGAGGAGGAACTGCCTCGCCCG
>DAOVRD010000141.1 GCA_030628375.1 Planctomycetota bacterium | reverse complement strand
TGGGCCATTGCCCTGACGGCCTACGTCATGGGAGTGGCGGCGATGCTGGTGCTGATCCTCATCGGAAGGCTCCGCATCCGGCGATGGATTCGGTCCGGGGTTCCCATGCTGGAGGGACGTGCCCCCTCGACCTTCAAGGGGGCTAAGGGGACGGTGGGTCTTGGCCGTGGTTTCCTTGTCCTGGAGAGCGATCGGGTGCCCGCACCGATCAGCTATGGGCTGATCCGTCCGGTCGTCCTGCTTCCCCAGGGACTGGCCGACCAGCTTTCCGACGTTGAGCTGCGGGCCCTGGCGGTCCATGAACTGACCCACCTCAAGCGCAACGACGGTCTGATTCTGCATCTCGTTGCGTTCGTTCGTGCGGTGCTCTTCTTCCATCCGCTGGTCTGGCTTGCTGCGCGGCAGGTTTCGAATCTCTCAGAGGCCGCTTGCGACGACGCGGTGTTGGCCGCGGGCGCGGAGCCGATCTGTTACGCGAAGATGCTGGCGCGCCTGGCGGAGGAGCTTCCGCGGCGTTCGGTGACCACCGAGCTGGCGGCCGGCATCGTGTTGTCGAAGGGCGCGTTCTTGCGGCGCGTTCAGGCCATCCTGTCGGACCGCCGCGACCGCATCCGCAAGCTCACGCGCTGGGCCTTCGCCGCCACGCTCTTCGGCGCAGTCGTGTCCCTCGGCGTCGCCCTCGCCCTGCCCCTGGGCGAGAAGCCTACCGCCGACCCGACCGAGACCCTGACCGCAGAGCCCGCGGAGCCGTCGAAGGTGCGCGGCGCTGCGGGGCCGTACGTCCGCGCTCCCGTAGTTGGCGCAGCGGATCTGACTAGCCGTCCAGATGTCATCGCAGGGATGGCGGAGGCGCTAGCGAAGATTGAGACCTTCCGCTGTACGGCCGAACACCATCTGCGCTGGTACCGTCCTGCCGGGGAAAGTGGGCGAGCCGAAAGCTTCCAGTACTGGTACAAGGGCGGTCGGGAACGTTGGACGCGCACCTCCATGGGCGCGACAGGGGCTGACTGGATCGAAGCGTCGCGCGACGGTCAGGTGGCAAGATGGTTGTGGAAGGGAACGGGAGATTCGGTCTGGCGAGGCAGTGTTACCCGGCCTGAGGGCGGCGCCAGCTACAGTCTCCTCAGCAATCTGAGTCCTGTCGCCCTCTCTTGGCGGCCCCACGGTTACGCTCTTGACGAGCTACGTCAGTGGTTCGACCTCCGGATGACAGGCAGCGAAGTGGTGGAAGGGCACGAATGTCGCCTGATCGAATTGACCAGCAAAGCGGCCCCGGCAGGCATGAAGGCAAGGACGCTGTTGTGGGTGGCTCCCGCGTTGGACTTCTACCCACTCAGGTACGAGAGCTACGACCGTAGCGGGGGATTGTGGTGTCGCTTCCAATACGAGTGGCGAGCAAGTGAAGAAGTCTTCTATCCCCTGGGCGTGACCAAGGAGTTCTTCAGAAAGGGCAAGCCTTCAACGGTGGAGATCTGGCGCTTCAGCGATGTGCACATCAACGAGCCGTTGGCGGACGAGCTTCTTGTGCTGAGCTTTCCGCCAGGTACGAGTATTGACGAGCGACTCGGCGACGGTAGCTACGTGGAATATGTGACGGCTGCGCCGCCTGGGGTGCTGACCGCCCTGACGGGACAACTCTCGTTCGATAGTGTGGCGCTTCAGGACGCCCTTGACCACTTCCGCAATGTATACAACGTCGACGCTGCTGTCGAGCCAGAAGACCAGGCGCTGGCAGACGCCAGTGTAAGCGTGGAGCTTCAACAGGTCCCAATCTGGCAAGCTTTGCTCGTGGTGGGCAAGTCTGCTGATCCGAGGGCCGAGCTCTACCTCGATTCGGGCGAGCAAGTGTACATCGCGACGCGCCCGCAAGATGGTTGGCAGCAGATTTGGGTCCCTGGGGTCGTCAGGGCGAGGCTTGATCGCAGGTTCGCAGGTAGGGCAGCACAGCTGCGTGGCCGCGAGCAAGAACATACGGAGATCCGCATGTCGCCCGCGGAGAAGACCCGTTCGCAAAGGCATGGGCACATGTACCAGATACTGATGGGTTGCATGGTGTACAGCCAGGACCACGACGGACAATGGCCAGATAGCCTGGAGGAACTGGTTGAAGAAGGCTACCACGACAAGGAGATACTTGAGAACCCCCTTTGTCCCGAGCTGGAAGTGGGCTACGTGTATCTGGTGTCGCACGGAAAGCTGCCGGTGCTGGACGCATGCACGCCACAGGGATGCTCACCACTGGTCGTCTACGAGGCCTACGACACCTGGCCAACGGACGGCCTCTTCATCGGCTGTGGGAATGGAGCTGTGCGGCGGATCGAAGACGAGGGCGCCTTCGCGGAACTCCTCCTGGCAACTAAGCGGTTGAAAGGTGAGAACACTCCTGCATCGCAATGGGAGGCCACGCTCCCCAACGGCGTGACTCTGGAGCTGGTGGGCGTCTCCTACCATCCCTCGGAGGGGCAGCCGTGGTGGAAGCCGGATGGCGCTCCTGCGGACAGGGCGCCGTACGGTGAGTTCGGCGGTACAGGGCGGGTCAGCCCGGCGCCAAACCGTGAATTTGCCTTCCTGGTGCGGCCGGCTGATGCGGATGCCCGATGCAGCATCGGTGGTGCGGGGGGCACCGCCGGAGGGAGCCCACTTGCGGAGGACGGGCGGACCGTGCCGGGCCTGAGGGCGAAGGCAGCCTATTTCTCATCGCCCGAGGGCGGCTGCACCGTCCGTTTCAGCGTCCCGACCGGCGAATGGCAGACGATCGGTGAGACGAACGGCCGGGGGGCCAAGAGCATCGGTTCCCTGGCGGGCGGCATGGCGTTCGGCCCCGCAGATGACCTCGACACAGGATGCGCAATCACCGTTTCGCACGATGTCGAAGACAGGGCCGTCCGCATCGTCGCCTTGACGGCGGATGGACAACAGCATCTGCCGACGCGGACGACCATGGTCGGCGCAAGGCGTGTGAGCCAGCTTACTGTCGTCTTCGGCGGGATTCCGTCCAAGCAGGTCACGGAATTCCGGTTCCAGGTGCGCCCGTTCGACCGCGTCGAGTTCCGGAATGTATCGCTGGGGCCGGGCCACAGGACGGACGTGGGCGTTGTTGTCCAACCAGCGGGAAAGGCGGAAGGGACACATCTGAGTCCATCTGTGTCATCTGCGGCTCCCGTCGTTCTGTCCTTCGGCCCGGTGATCGAGCGGGTGGTGCGGGACGCTGACGGGCGAGAGAAAGGCCTCATCGACTTCGAAAGCGGGGCGGTCTTCTCGTTGCCTCCCGAGTTCCCGGCGCAGATCACTGATATGGCGCAGGCCAATGCACTCCTCGACTGGATGGTGGATAACGGGATTGATGCAGTGGGTGCAGGTAGTGTCGGCCTACTTGGCGTAGCGATGGATGCCATCCGAGTTCCTGGCGAGCAATGGGATGAGCTGGAGGCAAAGGCGCTGGCTGAGAATGACGCGTTGTCGGCCCGACCGCGCGGAGTGCCGGTGGAGATGTTCGCCCGCGGGGAGATCCCGGCAACATACCTCTTTAAGACTTGCGAGGGCGGGATGGGCATCCTGCAGATAGTCGGCTTCACTAAGGACCCGAAGGGCGTCAAGATCCGCTACAAGATGGTGCAGGAGGCCCACGCAACGGAACAGGCGAGCAGTAAGCAGTATGCCCCGCCCCGCCGTGTAGGCGAAGGACAGATCGTGGCCGGGCTGCTCGCACTCAGGACGGCAGAACGCCTTTACAAGGCCGAGCACGGTTCTTACGGCGACCTTGCCGTCATGGAGAAGGCAGGTCTTGTGAACGCGGGCGGTTTTGAGGGATTTCAGTCCGTGTCGTACGACCAGTACGGCGTCCTGGCGGTCACAAAGGACAATTACATCATTGAATGGCAACGCCCGCCGGAATGGGACGCCTCCGATTACCCTTATGCCTATGTCCGGATGGATCAGGACGGCGACATAACCAGGACGAACGAGCCCTTGCAGGGGAACAGAACTACGCGCCCGAGAGGGCCCATCGGGCCGCCGACCTTCGGCCCGGTTATCGAGCGGGTAGTAAATAACAAGCAGAACGGCGGCAAATGGTGCATTGACTTTGACAGCGGCCATTACGTGCCTCCGCCTGAGCGAGGTCTGGACCTGCCGGAGGAGATTCTGGAGTGGGCGCGCTCAACTGGAGCCGACGCGTTCTGTGGGGACGCTCCTTCGGGCGAGCGTCGCCTGTTTTGCTTCGACATGGGGGTGGTTTCTATTGCCGCTGAAGCATGGAAGGGGGGCCAGCTGGCTGTGGAAGCGCCCTTCGCACGGCTGACTGAGCGAGAGACAAGGGCCTGGTATGCGATGGCCATCAAGCAGAAAGAACTCCTTGGCTGCTACGTCTTCAAGACCCGCGAGGGGGGAATGGGCATCCTCCAGATCGTCGGCTTCACCGATGATCCCCCCGGCGTCAATATCCGCTACAAGATGGTGCAGGGCCCTGCTCAGCAGGTGTCGTTGGCAGAGGCCGTTGCCAAAGACGAACCGAAAGGCGCTGACGAGGCCAAGCGATCGATGTTCCAGGCGCGCGAGGCGATGCGGCCAGCTGAGAGTTCTGATGCTCTCAGGGAGGTCATTCGGGTAACGGAAGGCGTAGATGTGGCCGCTACACGCATGTCGTTTGAAGCCAGAGAGTGGAAGCGAAGGTTCTCGCCAGACGCCGTCGTAGGACTCAGCGATGGCACCTTTCACTTTGGCGATTCTGTCTGGACAGAAACGGAACTGCACAATCGGTGTTGGCAGGATGGTTTCTCAAAGCGATGTGTCGACAGAACCTGGGCATATGAGAAACGGGATGGAGAGGAAAAGACGAAGGGACGCCCGAGGGAAGTCGCTACCTTCGTCGATGGGAAGAGCCTCTTGTGGTTCCCGGATCGTAGGCACGCAGTGGTGGAGCTCCACGATATGGTCTATACGCTGCACGGCCCCTTTTCCTACCGCCTAATCTGGACCGGGAGAGGGCTAGAAACCGTTTGTCAGGTTCTGAAGGGTGTCGCGGAAGGCGCTCTTACTGGAAAGGTCCTTGAACATCCGGAGGACTCCCGGCTTCTGCTGCTTCAGGTGGGGGACGATGAAAGTGGACCGTACACCAAGGCAATCCTGGACAGGCGTTTTGGCTGCCAGGTAGCGAATCTGGAGAAATACAGGCCGGACGGCACTCTCCGTTACTCCTATGAAGTTGAACTGGGCCTTGTAGATTCCGTTCCCTTCCCCAAGTCGGGGGTAGCGAAGTGGTTCGAGCCTTCGGGAGAGGTGACGAGCACTCACACTATCGAGTTTTCCAAAGTGAGCTTCGACCCACCTGACTTGAAGCCGTCGCTGTTCTGGCCGGACCTGCCCGAGGGGACGACAGTGCAGGACAACCTTCTAGACAAGCATTATTCTTGGCCCACTTCGCAGGACGCTAGGGAACTCCTGGAGGACATGCACCGGCAGATCATCAGCAGCAAGGAACGCGAGCGCATAGAGTCCCGCGCGCCGGTCGGCAAGCCGTTGCCACCATTCACGGCTGCGGCTCCGGACGGCAAGACCGTCAAGCTGTCGGATTTTCACGGCAAGCATGTTCTCCTGCACTTCTGGAACACTTCGTGTGGGGCATGCCCTTTCGAAGTTCGATACCTAAAGGAAGTGCATCGGAGCTTTGGCGACCACGAGGGCTTCGTGATGCTCAGCCTAGCTGTGGGTGACAACGTCGAGGAGATAGGGAAGTACGTGACGGAGAGCGAAATAGAATGGACTCAAGCCATTCTGCCTGGCTGGCAGACCGCTCAGGGCTGCGGCGTCCACGCCATCCCGGAGACCATGCTAATAGGCCCCGACGGGAAGGTGATCGCTCGCAACTTGAGCGGTGAGGCAATCAAAAAGGCCGTGGCGACGGCGTTGAGCGAGGAGTGAAGAGCCCCTCCGCGCGGGCCAGCGGGGCGGCTGGAGGGCTAACAGGATCTCTTCATGCAGCGCGACCTCGACGAAGGACGCATGCCCGCCGACCTGTACGTCAGAACCCGGGACGGCAACGTAACGATCGAGAAGACGGGGTAGCGCTTCCGAGCCCTGGCGTTTACAATGCAAGATGTGAATCAAGCCAACTCCTGCCGGAGGCGAAGATGACGGGAATCATGCTGCTTTCATACGCGCTGTTAGGCTCGTCTCTCACACTGTTCGCCCATTCCGCTGATGCGGAGGGCGCTTCCCGGTTGTTTGAGGGACCCATCAATGCCGCGGTGCTTGACAAGGACTCCATGGTCATAGTCGTGTCGACCAATGAGGCGGACCATGCAATCGAGGAACAAATCCATGCCTGTGCCACGGCCATAAGAGACGGGTTCTTCGGGCCGAAGACTCCTGTCATCACGGACAAAGAGGCGTTGGAGAGGGACCTGGCGTCAAACTCGCTGATGGTCTACGGAACGCCAAGCGGCAACCTGTGGCTGGCGAAGCACATTCGGGAATTGCCAGTCGAAATCGTGTCGGACCGAATCGTGACGGCCGAGGCCACTACAGGCACTCACTTGCGTTTCATTACCTGCTGGCCGAACCCGCACAACCCGCAGAAGGGAATGGTGATCTACACGGCGCAGCAGGCAAAGGATGTCGTCAACATCAACGCCGTCTTCCACGGGCCCACGGACTACGTAGTTGCCAGGGGGACGGAAGTACTGCTTTCCGGTAGCTACCGGAAGGAAAACAAGCGATGGACCTTCGTAGGACGCCATCTGGCTTTGAGACCGGCTCTGGACGACCTCGACTTCTTCTTTCGCACGGTCGAGTCCGTGCACCCGCAGCCTCTGGCCTACGTGTCGGCGCAGGACTACCTCGAACTCAAGCGCCGGAGCAAGGCGCGGCTCGAAGAGGCTGCCGATGACAAAGGCAAGGCGCCGAAATCGGTGCTCGCCATTACTATTGCCGAAGCTGCAGCGTTCTTGAAGGACGGCCATACGAACAGCTTCCTCAGCCACGATCTGCTCGACAAAGACGATCCCAGCAGGCGCATGCTGCCGTTTCGCCTGGAATACCGCTATGGCAACATCGTCATCGGGGAGGCCGTGGATGCCCTGGAACACCTGCGCGGGCGCAGGTTGGTGGAGATCAATGATGTGGGCACCGTCGAGTTCATCCGGCCGATCCTGGATAAGCTCTCCGGGGAAAGCGCGGCTTTCAGGGTCAGGAGCTTCATCCACAAGCAAAGGGTGTATTGGGCATTGCTCTCGCCGACGGCAGACCCTGAGGTCTCGATCACTGTTCCGGATGATAAGGGGGAGACCGAGCGCCTCAAGGTCGAGTTCCTCTCCCTTGAGGACTACGACACGAAGGTGCCACGGAAGGAGAGACCCGCGCAGAAAAACTTCTACGATTTTCACCATGGCGGGAAGACTTGTTACTGGCAGTACAATAGCTTCATCTACTCGGACGGCGAGAAACAGAACGTCGATTCTCTGTTCACGCTTCTGAGCGAGAAAAAGCCGGAGAATCTTGTCATTGACCTGCGATTCAACAGCGGCGGGAACTCAAGTGCCGGAGACTGTATTCTCGACCACCTGACATCCCAGCCCTACCGCCAGTTCTCGAAGGCGGATGTTAAGTTGTCCAAGCAAGCACTGGCGATGGGTCGTGAGACGGGACTGAAGGAACTGGAGGGATTACTCGTCACCTGGAGAATTGAGCCCCGCCAGCCTGAAGACAGGGCAAACCGATTTGGCGGCAGTTTGTTCCTTCTGACTGGGCCGGACACTTTCTCTTCCGCCGCCAGCTTTGCAGCTGCTGTGAAGGACTACGAAATAGGGATCATCATCGGGGAGGAGACGGGCGGGATAAGGCAATGTTTTGGGGATCAGCTGCGCTTTCAATGCCCCAACAGCGGGGTAGGCTTTGGTGTATCTTACAAGCGCTTCTACGGCCCCATCCCCAAGCCGGACGACGACATGCGCGGCACCGTGCCCGACGTCCCAGTGAACGACGAAGTGCTGAGTGACTACGCCGATGCAGATGATCCAGTCCTGACCTTTGCGTTTGACTACATTGCCGGAACCAAGGGCGGCCAGTAGCGGTAACGAGCGATCCTGAGCCTTGTTACCTGGCGGTGAGGCCGATGCAGCACCTGCCTCAGGTGCCACGCGATGGTCCCGGCCAGTTGGGTGCTGCTGTGATAGATGTAATCCTTTAGCGTGCACCCGGGCTAAAGGCCCTGTGATCGGGGGGTGGCGGCCGCCTCTCTTGGGGTTGTGACGTCCGCCGCCGGTGGGCAGGCCTGATCAGGCCTTTTGCCTGCCCTCGAAGTAGAGGGTTTCGCGAAGGGGTGCAAAGCCAACGGCCAGAGCGGTCCTCAGGTTTGCCATGCCCTCCATGCAACAGTGACACAGCACTACCCCGTCCCGTTGCAGCCGGTCCTTTGTAGCTGCCGAGAGCAAGCTCCGACCGTAGCCTCGACCTCTGTGTTCAATCCTGACGTTTGCATCAGCATGGCCGACTCTGTTGTATGACCATGCCGTAGCGTATCCGACAAGCTCCTGTTCCTCCCAACAGCCGAAAAGCCGTTGGGAGCCTTCGTCGACGGACTTGAGTTCTGCCTCCCAGTCCATCGGGTGCTCTTCGGGGTACCTTTCGAGGGCGTCTTGATCCTTGCGGACGAGCGGCGTCGTTGTCTGGGTGTATGAAGGCCTGAACCTATCAAGGTCCACGAAGCAATACGTGCCGCCTGCGCTGACGACCCCGGTCAGCTCCTCTTGAACCAGCTTCAGGCCGAAAGGTAAGTCTACCTCGATGCGAATGTCTCGGTCCGGCGGCAGCAGTCGCAGCAAAGCCCGCGCGTCCTCGTCCCGCGCCTCCAGCCACACATCGAAGTCCGCGCTCTTAGGCCATATCCTGAGCGCGTTGCGGGCTTCCCGTTCGCCGGTCACATACAGAAGGTCAGAAGGATCCATCTGCCGGAGTTCTTCCTGCACGTACAGGTCTTCGCGCAGCTCCACCGCCAGATGTTCATTCACGTCAGGCCATTTGGTTTCGAAGACTTCCATGTCGACAGCCCTCCGGCGTCGCCCCGAGAAGAGAAGACTGGCAACATTATAGCGCCTGCGACCGGTAACTGCCCGCACGTCGGCCCAAATAACTTGTCGCCAAGGAGGAGCACGTAGCCCATGATGGGGAGTGGGGGTGAGTCTAACCAGCAGCGAGCTTCCTCTTGGCCCCCCTGGGAGTGAGGGGCCTGCCCGACTTGCCGCGGACGTAGAGCTTCTCCGCCAGGGCTTCCGTTATGAGCAGCGGACGCGTTCCTTCTGCTGCCAGCAGGACTGCCGAGATGCCATCGATGGGGACAAGCTCCCGCCGGCCGTTGGCCCGGGCCACGAGCGTGCCGACGATGTCGCCCTGCCCGCTCAGCAGCACGGCGGCCTCGATCCTCACGCCCGCGCCCTTCAGCAGGTCGAGTGCGAATTCACTGCGGCGGCGCCAGGGCGTCACCTGGTCGGAGAGGACAACGCTCAGATCATGGTCCCGGCAGTCGGGCCACGGCGGGGCAGGGATGGCAAGCGCATGCCCCGCATCGGTCTCGGCAACGAGCCGGCGCTTCTCCTTGGGCCCAACCGTGTCGTGCAGCCGTGCGACACCGACGAGGGCGCCTTGCGCCAGGCACTGGCCGAGCGACCGTATCCGCCTCGCGCCCAGGCTCTTGAGGGAGGTGGCGCCCTTCCTCAACCGGAGGCCCTTCTCGCAGTGGGCGGAGATGATGCTCGCGCAGGTGCCCTTAATGATGAAGACAGGGCGGGCCCTGGGGTCGGGTTCGCCGACCGCGCGGCGGAATCGGGGGTCCTTCCAGAGCGCAGCGAAGTTCCCGCACTTGCCTGCGTCCTCGAAGCGGTAGCTCTCGATGAGGTCGAGGGCCTCCTCCCACCTCCCCTGTGCAGCGTAGGTGCTGGCCAGGTCGAAGGCCACCCGCTCATCTTCGGGGGCCAGCCGATGCGCGCGCTCGAGGTAGGGGAGCGCCTTCTTGCTCTTGCCGTTGGAGTATTGGTGATAGGCGCCCAGCACGCCGTCAGCCAGGGCTTCCAGCGGCGTCCCCTGCTTGGCCGAATGCCACTGGAAGAGCAGGTCCCGCCCGTTCGC
>DAOVRD010000128.1 GCA_030628375.1 Planctomycetota bacterium | reverse complement strand
TCGACCTCTTCGAGTTGATCCTCTGAGCCCTCGTCTTCGGCGGCGACAAGGTACACGGTAACGAGTGGCGCAAAGAGGTCAAAGATCTTCGTCTTCTCGTTCCAGAGCGCACGCTCGCCCGTGACGGTGGCTTGCTCGCGGTCCTTCTCCCTGTCTCGCAGAACGCTTTTGAATCCCACGATTTCGCGTTGCAGGTCGGGCTGCACTTCCTGGGGCGACGGGACGGCAGGTGGGGCAGTGGGTCCTGCTTCTGCGCCTGCCGGTGCCGTCTCTGGCGCTGACGGGACGCGCGCGGTTGCCGGCTCCGTGCCGGGTGCTTTGATCGGTGGCGACGGTGTGGCCGGCGCACGCCGCTGTCTGTCGCCGATGTAGGCGTACGCGACCAGACCGGCGGCGGCTGCCGCAAGCAGGATCAGCGCTGCTTTGCTGGTAGCCCTCAGCTGCTTACCCATTGCTCCTCCCCGGCTCAGTGCGGCTCGTGCTGTTCGAAAAGCTGTTCTATTGCAGTGCGGCGCGGCATCGAGGGCTGGGCGCCCGGCACCTGCACGCAAAGGGCGGCCGCACACGCAGCAAATCGGGCTGCGTCCGGCAACTCCATGCCCTCGCTCAGTGCCACCGCCAGCACCCCGGAGAAGCAGTCTCCCGCGCCCGTCGAGTCAACGGCCGCCACCTGTGGCGCCCTGACGCGATAGCATTCTTCGCCGTCGCAGATGCAGGCGCCTGCCGCTCCTAGGGTGAGGATAACCGCGCCGGCTCCCGATTCGACCAGACGGCCGGCCAGTGCCTCCGGCTCTTCCCCGCCCTCCGCTCGCAGCAACTGCACCGCCTCCACGCTGTTGGGCGTCAGGTAGTCCGCCCCGCCCGTCAGCTCCCTGGGGGCTCCTGTCGAAGGGGCCGGGGCCGGGTTGAGCAGCACCCGCACACCGGCCGCCCTGGCGGTCCCGATGGCCGCCATGACGGTGTCCAGGGGGATCTCCAGTTGCAGTAACAGCATGTCGGCCGTTTCGATCACGTCGTGTGCGGCGTCCACGTCGGTCGGCCGGAGACGGCCGTTGGCTCCGCGCGCGATGCCGATGATGTTCTCGCCTTTCTTGTCCACCATTATGAGTGCCACGCCGGTGTGGGTTTGTTCGTCAACGATGGTGCGTTCGGTGTTGATGCCTTCCCGGGCCAGATCGCGCAGGATGCCCCGCCCGAAGTCGTCGTCGCCGACTCTGCCCACAAACGCGGCTTCAGCGCCGGCCCGTGCCGCTGCTACGGCCTGGTTGGCTCCCTTGCCGCCGCCTGCCCGCACGAGCTGGTCGGCCATCACAGTCTCGCCGCGACTGGGCAGCCACTCGGAGATGACGGTCAGGTCGACATTTGCGCTTCCGACGACCACTATGCGCGGCCCTGTCATTCCTGTGGCTCCTATCTCTGGCAGGGGATCACTGCTCTGCCGGGGCCTCCTGCTTGGCGCGGAAGAAAGGGCTGAAGACAATAGCGCGGAGGCTCGTCAAGGGCCACGTTATCGTGCTGAGCACCTGGTGCTTGAAGCGGGGCTCGCTAAGCGTTCCTGAGACCTCCAGGCGAACGAGCTGCCTTTCCATGGTCTGAAGCACCCACCCGACGAGGGGGCTGACAAAGGGGATCCCCGAGCCCTTCTCGGGCGCCCCGACCACCACCATGGTCATGTCGAGCTTCCCGTCCCACCACACGCTGCCGTAACCGGACAGGTCCATGCCGCCTCCGGTCAGGTTCAGCTCGCGCACCTTGACTTCGTCCCCGTTGAGGGCGACGGCAGCTTCACCCCGAGCGGCAGCGGAGCTACGACCGGGCATCGCCAGATGAAGCAGGCTCACCACGCCGACGAAGAACGGCGTTTCCCAGAGGTAACCCTCCGTCAGGGACACCTGGCCGTGTCCTCTGGTGGTCGTGCTGTCGCCCAGGACTCCTCCGACGTAAAGCACCCCGCCGATGCGCCCCGAAACGCCCTCCTTTCCCCCGCCGAAACAGCGGATCAGTTCGGCCAGCTCCACCTGCTCGAAGCGGACCCTCGCCCCGTAAGTGGGCACTTCAGACTCCGCGCCGTAGTGGATGACGCCTGCGCCTTCGAAGTGCCCGTCGCAGGTTACGCCCACGAGGTAGTTGCTGAACATGTGGTTCTCGCTGACCAGCAGTTGCCCGGAGAGGGCGTCTACGGGCACCGGCAGGGACTCCGGCAGAACAGAGATGTCCCTCAGGTCCAGGTCGAGGGTGTAGTGCAACGGGCGCTCCTTCTGCCCGTCGTAGACGACCTTGCCTCTGAGGGACACCGTGCCCTCGGGGCGAACGGCGTCCCAGATGTCCTCGCCCACGTTGGGGATGGCCTTCAACAGCTTCTCGGTCAGCACCAGGTCTCTGGCAACCAGGCTCACCTCGGCGTGTTCGGCTTCGAGGTCGATAACGCCGCGCGCTTCTACGCTGCTGACCGCGTTGAACTTGCCCGTTGTGTCGTCGCCGGTGTCCAGCGTGGCTGCAAGATGCTCCACGGACACCGTGCTGCCGTCCACCTTCACAGTGCCAGACAGGTTCCTCAGTGGCAGTGGAAAGGCCTCCAACGTCACCTGGCCCCCGTGAAGCTCAAGGACCACGCTGTGCGACATGTCGTCGGAGTCCGCCTTGTCGCGCAGCAGGAGGGACGCGTCAAGAACCACGTCCGGCCTCAGCATCTCCCATATCTGCTCGCCGCAGGCCGGGATGGCCTTCACCAACTGCTCGTCCGTCCTGATATTGCGCAGTGCGACCTCCAGAACGCTGTTCTTGCCATTGAAGTCTATGATGCCGTCGGCGGTGAACTGGGCGACCGAAGAACGGCCGCCGGTCGCGGGCCCGCCGTGCTGGCTGAGCACCCCCCACAGGCCGTCCAGCCGAACAGTGTCGTTGTCCACCGACACTGTGCCACTCACGTGTTCGAGGGGCAGGGGCGCTTCGGCCGGTCGAAGTGTAACGTCTTGAAGTTCGAGGACGGCGAGGAACCGAGCATCCCCGCCGTCGGGCGGACCCGCCAGCGTCAGCGTGAACCGGCTGCGTCCCGCCGGTTGGAACTGTCGCCACAGATCGGCGCCAACCTCGGGGACGGCCTCTACACTGGTGCGGCAAAGCGGGAGATCTACGACTTCGATCTGGAAAGAGTAGCCTTGCTCGCCTCCGTGCGATACCCCGGACATGCGTATCCGGGCAGGGACCCCTTGCGTGGCCGTCGCGCCGAACTCTTCGGCGGGGATAACGCCCGTAAGGCCGTTGATGATTACGTCGTCGTCCCTTATGTCGACCACACCGTTGATGGACGAGACCCGCGACGGGAAGAACTTCGTCTTTGCGCTCGCGTCCCGCGCCCGGACCTTCAGCGAGTACGTCAGGCATCCTGTGTCCAGCAGTTCAATCACGGCGTCCAGGGACAGCCTGCCCGCCACCTGGTATTCCTCCCATATGTCCTTGCCGCTGGGGACGTAATGCCAGAGGGCCTCGCCGGCTGCCAGATCCTTGCACGTGATGTCGAGCTTCAACTGCGGCCTGTCGCCTGGCACAAACCACCCCGTGATCTCGGAACCGGCTAACGGGCCCCTTCGGAAGTTCGCCTCGCAATGCCAGCTACTGGTGGCGTTCAGGTCCGGCGTCAGTCTCAGATACAGGCCGGGGTACTCGCGGGGTTCCTCGTCGCCGAATAGCTCGGCGTTCTGCACGATGAGAGTGGCGTCTTGCAGCAGGATGCCTTCCCGAAGCATTTCCTCGGGCGGCCCCTTTCTTTCCGGCACCGGGGCCTCTCCTGGTTTCTTCCGTTCAGCCGGTTTGGGGAACATCGCCTCGAAGTTCCACGCCCGGTCTTGCTGCTGGTATACCAGATTGAAGGTCGGTTCCACCAGGACGACTTCCTTGACGGCGCCCGCCCCGCGCAGCGCCCCGGCCACGTCCAGGCCGATGAGTATCTCGCGGCACGTGAAGAGTGGCTCTTTCTCGCCCGCGAGCCTGATGGCCGGGCGTTCCACGCGCAGAACGCCGCCCAGATCGAGTCGGGCCGAGTCCAGCGAAAGCTCGGCCTCCACCGACCGTGCGAATTCGTCACAAAGCGTGCGACTGAGGTACTCGGAGGAGGTGTAGTGATTGAACAGCTTGCCGGCAACGCCCAGCGCCAGCAGAAACAAGCCGAGAATGACAAGCTTTATGGCGGTCGTGGTTCTCATGCCGGTTCGGTATGCCCAAATGCCCCCCGATATCGTATCCCACGGCCAGCGCCGAAAGCAAGCGAGGGGACGACGGGTGGTTGCCCGGAGCTGTGTGCCTTTTGGTCCTACGAGGGCAAGAACGCACCCGAGGAGCTTTCTCGTGACGCGATCGCGGGTACTTGGGCACTGGCGACGACGCCCGCGGCAGCCGCTACCTGGCTTGCGGCTTGTTGATCGCTTTGGCCTTCAGGCACAGTGCGGGGCGGTCCGCGCTGAGGAGCTTGAACTGCTCGCCGATTCGGTGGCCCACCACCCAGACTATGGCGCCGTCGCGTGTGGTCACCAGGGGGATCAGGTCCCGCCTGTGCAGCGGCACCTTCTGCCCGATCAGGAAGTCTTTCAGCCGGGTCGGCGCCGGATATCCCAACGGCTGGAATTTGTCGCCCGGACGCCTCGACCTGACCTTCAGCGGCGCGGCGACCGCCTCCTGGTCGAGATAGACCTCATGCTCCGATGCGAGTTCGGCGGCCCGTTCCGGGCTTACGGCGGCCGGTGGCAGCATCTCGCACGATATCCGGGTTCGCACCTCTGGCAGGTCAACCGCGCCCGGTACGGGCAGTTCCCGCGTCGGCATGACGGGGGACGACCCGCGGCGCGAGAAGTAGACGAGTCCGTGCTCGTGCCGTGCGAAGAAGCCGCCCGGCAGGGATACCTCCGTCCCTACCTCCCGGTGGGGCAGGGCTGCAAGGTCGTCGTAGTGGCCGGAACCCAATGCCGGCACCGCCTCGCCCTCAGCCAGGATTCCCAGCGCTCGTCCTGCCGCAGCCTTCCGCAGGACGGGGCTTGCCTCGGCAATGGCCTCAGCATCGAGGACGACTTCGTCTGGACCCTCTGCACGGCACAGCTTCCCCCACAGGCCGTCCAGTAGCTCTTCGAAGAGCCGGGCTGCCTCTACGGCGGCTTCGTTCAAGGTGCAGAGGGACCTGACCGAGAAGGTCGGGAAGTCGCGCTCCAGTGCGGGCAGGAGGATGTGCCGGATCCTGTTGCGGGTGTAGTCCGTGTCGAAGTTCGAGCTGTCGGTGCAGAACGCCTCTCCCCTGGCTCTGAGGAACTCCAGCAGGTCGGCCTTGCGCACCTTCAGCAGCGGCCTGACCAGACGGACTGTGGCGGCGTCCTTGCTCAGCGGCCTCTGGGGCGCGATTGCCCCCAGGCCGGTCAGGCCGGCTCCGCGGATCATCCGCAGCAGGACGCTCTCCGCAACATCATCCGCATGGTGCCCGGTGGCAATGGCGGACGCTCCTGTCTTGGCGGCCACCCGGGCCAGGAACTTGTAGCGGATCCGCCTCGCAGCGGCCTCGATGGACTCGCCCTGTCCCCGGGCGTCGGCGACGGCTGCTTTGGCCACCTCCAGGTCCAGGCCGTATCTGCGCGCGAACTCCCGGCAGAACCCCTCCTCTGCATCCGACTCGGCCCCCCGCAGGCCGTGGTTCAGGTGCGCCAGGTGAACGGACAGCGCAAGCTTGCCCCCCTCGGAGAGGTCCAGAAGGATCAGAACCAGAGCGACCGAGTCCGGTCCGCCGCTGAGGCCGACCACCACGCTGTCACCGTCTTTGAGCAGCCTCTGCCTGCGGATGAATTGCAGTATCCTGCGATGCAGCGGTTCCATGCCGTGGCCTCAGGAGGACCCGGCTTGCGAGTTGGGGCCTTCGGGCTGTTCGGTGCCTGGTTCTTCAGCGGCGGCATGCATCGGGAGCAGGCCTTTGAGACAGAGGGCGCCGTAGAGCCTGCGTGTGCGCGGCAGGTCCTTCCACAACTGCTCAGCCGCTGCACGCTCGCCTTTCTCGCTGAGCAAGTCAGCCAGTGCGACCTTGGCTAGCGTCACCCACCGGCCCTGCGGATACTCTTCGAGATAGGTCCGAAGCTCGTTCTCGGCCTCCTCCGACGCGCGGCTGTCGTAGGTGCTGATTGCGCCGAACCAGCTCACGTCATCAATCGTTTCGCGCAGCAGAGCAGCGGCCTCCTCGATCTCGGCTTGCGATAAGGCCTTCTTCAGGCCCGCCCGCTGTCTCTTGTACAACTGCGCTGCGGATCCGTAGGACCCCTGCAACTGCATGACCCGGGCCTGCTCGATTATCTCAAGGCCCTTACGCATCATCGCTGACTGCCTGACGTACTGCGGCGTTGCCATGTCTGTCAAGGTGTTCACGCAGGCTTCCCACAAGCGTACGCTTTCTCCCTGGGGCAGGGACGCGAAATCGAACGCCACGCGCGGACACGCCGGCAGCACGGACAGCAGCCGATCAAAGACAAGGAATCTGAGAAAGACAGCGTATGGATGGAGGGCGACCTTCAATTCCGCCTGACGAAACTCGTCCGCGCCGTACGGCGAGTCCTCCCCCGCCAAAGCAACCAGGGCGGCATATCTCTCGGGACGTTCCGCCAGCGATCTGAGCGACAGCAACTCGCCAGAGCCGGGGTCCGTAACGGGGACACCCCAATGCGGATTGACCACGAACGGATCGTCGCCGGCAGGATACACCTGCACCAGATATCCCGTCTCATCCTGCGGCTCAGAGCGAGGCATGACGACCACGTGGGCACGCAGACCGACCTGGCGGGCCAGCTCGGCATAAGTCCAGGCCATCTGGCTGGCAGAGGCCCGTCCCAGCAGCGTGACCGCATAGGGATCGGACGGTAGGACATCGGCACCGGTGGGCAACACGTGCCGAGCGAACCAGCGGCAGAGCAACAGGGCCTTCTCTTTGTCATTGTTCGCAGAAGCCGTGATGTTCCGGCCCACACCCCAAAGAAAGCCGCATCCGCGCAGGTACTGTATCCCGGGCGGGTGTATCTCATCGCGTGCGGCCTCGGCCTTGACCAGCAGCAACAGGAAAGGAGCGATGGCCTCGCGCGCTTTCAGACCCTCGGCCTCGCCTATCTCCTCAACGACCTCCGACAAGTCCAGCTCGTTGAACAGCGCGACCGCTTGATGCAACTGTCCGCCCGCATAGAACAGGGCAACCCCGAGCCTGTTGACTTCCTGGACCTCGGTCCCGAACTTTCCCCTGGCGCTCTCATAGAGCGACCTGGCACTGTTCAGTTTCATCTGCTGGCGCACGCGGGGCTCGGAAGGATCGACCATCCCAACGGCCTGTCGCAGGTTCTCAGTCGCCTCGGCAAGCATCCGCTCCCGTTCCGCTGCGTACTTGTCCTGTTGCTTCTTGAGCACGACCGTAGCTGTGACCACGCCGGCGAGCACCAACAGAAGGATGGCCAGGCGCACCTTGCGCCCCAGGCTGATCCTCTCAGTGCCCGCATCCTCGGGCAGGTCTTCTGCGACCTGTTCTTGCTGCGGAACCTTTCCCTCCTCCATGTCGTGCTCCTCACAAGAGGACGCGATGTCCCGTTCCTTCGGTTCGTGCCATCCCGCCTGGCAACCCGACACGCTCGCGCCGCTCAGTCTCTGCGCGCCGTCGAGCGCCCGTCGCAGTCCGGTTGCATCTCGGGCGCCCTCTGTCAAGCCTGCCCGTCAGCGGACCCGTCTGGAGGCGACCTGACGGCGGGGGAACGTGCATGTCGCCTGGTGTCCAAAGGGGAGTTCGCCAAACCCGTCAAAGTGGTCATCATGAAAGGGCGGGATCCCGGGGGCAAACAACAGACCTGATGGCGAACAACGGCGCCCCCCCGCGACGCGCCATTATAGCACGGGGCCTCTGTCTTGCCAAACGCAATGGTTGCCACGTCGTCCGTCGTTCTTGTCCTGGCGGTCGTCCGCACTGAGAGGCGCCGGCACGGCTTGCCAAACCGCGCTCCGGTGGCGACCCGTACGGGGGCATGACAAGGATGTGCCATTCCCAGTTTCCGGCGTGCCACGCGCACTGCGCTGGGCCGCCGCGCTCCCAGCCGACGCCATCTTTCCTTGCGCAACTGCGGACCGTCTGCACGCTTGCTTCCCCGTGACGGCCCCTGAATGGCATGTGCGCCGTTCTGAGCGCTTCCGGAGCCGGGCGATGTCGGAGCGGTGCAATTTTCCGCTTGACATCGCACCTATCGCGAGTATAGTTATGGAATTAGGACTTTGATCTTTGGGATTCATCGGATTTCTTCATCATTACTTATCGGCGGAGGAGGTGAACGATGCGAAAAGCGTTCACACTGATCGAGATGCTGGTCGTTATCGCCATCATCGCTATTTTGGCGGCGCTCTTGTTGCCGGCAATCAGTCGGGCAAGGAAGCAGGCCTACCAGGCGGCCTGCAAGAGCAACCAGCACCAGGTTGGACTGTTCTTGGTTGCGTTCCGCAGCGACAGGCGTTCAAGCGAACCGGTCGCGGGCCTTCGGTATGACTATGGCGGCATGCCCAGTTGGGGTGTGAACCTGGGCGATGTGGACGGTGTTGCCGGGGACGAGTGGGGTTACGATTCTTCACTGAGCATCGCTCGCCTGTACCCGGCCTATGCCGACAGTGCGGAGGTGTTCCTCTGTCCGCAGGCTGACCATAGGGCATCGTTGGAGCTGATCGACCCCAATGAAGTCTTCGGTGGCTATGACGGGGACCCGAATACGGCCGAATACCGGTTCGAGACGGAGATCACTGTGGCCAACGATCCGGACTACTTGATTGACCCACACATTCCGAGCAACGCCAGAACGGGCCGGGCTATTTACGGCGACGGTCCAGACCTTGACTATGAGCGGAAAGAATGGGTCGCGGCGGGGAACCAACTGGCTACCTTCCCGGTGAGGGACCGGACGAATCATGAGCACGGCACAGTGGTGCTCTTCTACGATGGGCACGTAGATTACCTCCTGTTCGCCGATATCATTGGCAGCGCCCCGAATCCCGACCTGGAGCGTGCCTTCATCCCCATGGACCCCGACGTATATGCAGACAGCGCGTGGGAGTGGGACAACGATAACACCGTACCTACCGGTAAGGTCTGTGCCGGGGACGAGATGTTCGATTGCAACCTGGGCAATTACGTTGACGTCGATGCGCTGTGGATGGACGCTGACGGTGACGGCGTTCTCGATGGCGATTGGCCCTGGGAAGGCCCTGGGGATCCCAATGCGATTTTCCCCTCTTTCAACATATCCGACAGGGACCCTGTTGACTGATCCGTCGTCGGACCTGGATACTTGCGGAGCGGACCAACCGTCCGCTCCGTTCTTTTCCCCCGCGTGTTGCAGGGAAAACAGGGACTGGCACGGCGTGTGTGCCTGTCCCGTTTTCCCGCTGCGGCAGGCTGGCGGATGCTAGTCCCCATTCTCGGGCCTGTCCCATTTTCGCGCTCGGGAAAATGGGGTACAGGTACCGCTTCGACAATCTCGCGGATGCCAGTCCCCATTTTCCAAGCGCAGGGTACATGCGTCGTCTCAAGTCTTCCTCTTGCAAAGAGAGCCGCTCGCCCGTATGCTCTGCCGATTCGCCCCGGGCCGCATCGGCTGCTGGTCCTCATTGTGAGACGATAACGCCGGGGCTCGACCGGCACGGAGATCGGGTGCGATGGGCGGCTTCGCGGGTCTTCCGGGTTTCAAGCTGTCGCTGGACTGGCGCGAACAGCAGGGGCTGGGCGTGCTTCCTCCCTTCGAGGGCGACCTCTATGCGTTCCTGCGCGAGGCCGGGTTCGCTTACTTGGAATTCGGGATGGGAGCGTGTGTGGACGAACGGGAATTGGCTCTCCTGCGTCGCGAGGCGGCCCTGTGCCGTGAAGGGGGCCTCGGGGTGGCGCTGCATCCGTACCTGAGCGGCGCGCACAATCCGGCCTCATTCGGCGAGAGGCCCGAAGCCCTGTCCGCCGTGGAGTCGGTCCTCGGGGCCGGGTCGGCGGTCGCGGCCATCTGCGGCGTGCGGGTTCCGGTGGTGCTCCATCCTGCGGCGTGCTCCTACGAAGGCGACGAGCAGCACGCTGCCGCCTTTCGTGGTGAGCTTCTGCGCCGTTCCCGCCTGTTCTTTGCGGAGATGGAGAGGCGCGCTCGAACAGCGCACGCGTCCGTCGAGCCGGTGGCCGAGCATCAGGTGCCGCCGGCGCCCGGGGAGAGGGTCATGCGGATTGGCGACACCTACCGGGAGCTTCTCGAAGTCGTAGGGGTCGGCGGCCTCGGCATTTGCTGGGACACCGGCCATTATCTGCTCAGCGTTGAGCGCCACGGGCAGAGCGAACGGCCGTCTGACGACTTCCTGCGGCTCGTCCGGCGCGTCCACCTGCATGACGTCGTGGACGGGCAAGATCACCGTGTTGTCAGTGCCGGGTCGCACAGGCTGCGAGACTACATGCGGCTGCTTCAGGAGCGCGGTTTCTCCGGCGGCACGACGCTGGAATACTCCGCCTGGGCCATACGCTCGGCGGGAGGCCTGAAGAGGGCGGTCGAGAAATCGGTGGCCGCCATTGCCGCCTGGGCCATCTGATGGCGCTGCCTTCCGTTCAATCATGTCCTGCCGTCAGGAGGGACGCGACCTCCCGGCCGGCTCGCACGGTT
>DAOVRD010000251.1 GCA_030628375.1 Planctomycetota bacterium | reverse complement strand
GTGGACATGGCCGCCTTCGGGCCCTTCGTTCCACACCCGGACACGCCCCTGGCCGACTCTCCCGGCGGCAGCATCCAGGTTTCGGTCCGCGTAGTCGCCCTCGCGCGCCTTGTGCTTGGCCCCGTGCACATTCCGGCTACTACCGCCTTCGACGCTGTCGCTCCCGGCGGCCGTGAGGGCGCGCTCCGTGCAGGGGCAAATGTGATCATGGCCGATATCACGCCGCCCCGCTACAGAGACCTCTACCAGATCTATCCGAGCCACCGGGCCCTGAACACTGTCGAGCGGGTGAAAGACATTCTGAGGCGCCTGGACAGGCCTGTGGCCAAGGACTACGGACATTCGCTCAAGCAGACCGGAGCAGGCAAACCGTGCGAAGAACCCCAAAAGGTCTGAGGCTTCATATCGCCATCTTTGGTCGCCGCAACGTCGGCAAGTCGTCCGTGCTGAATGCGTTGACCGGCCAGGATGTCGCCATCGTTTCCACGGTCGCAGGCACCACTACCGACCCCGTCGAAAAACCCATGGAGCTTCTCCCTCTTGGGCCCGTTCTGTTTGTGGACACCGCAGGGTTCGACGATGTCGGCGCCCTCGGCCGCCTCAGAACCCAAAGAACAGCCAAAGTGCTCGACAGAACAGACCTCGCCATCCTGGTCACCGAAGCCGACGTATGGGGTGAATACGAGACTGCCTGGACCCGGGAACTCCAACGGCGGCAAATACCCACGCTGGCGGTTCTGAACAAGAGTGACCTGGCTGATCCGGACGAGGTGGCAGAACAGCTAAGGGCGATGGGCCTGCCCTGGTGCGCCATGTCCGCCACCACCGGCATCGGCGTTTCCAGTGCAAAGGAAGCCATCATTGGCGCCGTCCCAGATTGGTGGTACAAGCAGGCAGGCATACTCGACGGTGTGGTTGAAGAAGGCGACCTGGTGGTCCTTGTGATTCCCATTGACAAGGAAGCGCCCAAAGGCCGCATCATACTGCCACAGGTGCAAACCCTCCGCGATGTTCTCGACAAGCAGGCTACGGCTCTGGTGACCAACGAAGTCACTCTCCGCCGAACCATCGGAAGCCTGAACCAAGTCCCCAGGGTGGTCATCACAGACTCGCAGGTCTTCGATAAGGTAGCCAAAGCCACGCCGTCAGATATTCCAATGACTTCGTTCTCCATTGTCTTCGCGCGATACAAGGGTGACCTTGAAACGCTTGTTTCAGGAGCCAGAGGCATTGAGAAGCTCAAAGAAACCGACAAGGTGCTCATCTGTGAAGCGTGCACGCACCACCCGATAGGGGACGACATCGGGCGACGGAAAATCCCACGCTGGCTGCGCCGCCGGGTAGGAGCGGAACTCCAGTGCGATGTCGTCGCCGGCCACGATTTCCCCGACGACCTCAGCACGTACGCACTTGTGATTCACTGCGGCGCCTGCATGTTCAACCGTCGTGAAATGCTCACCCGCATCCTTGCGTGTCAAGAACAGGGGGTCCCCATTACGAACTACGGTGTCGTTATCGCCTGCGTTCACGGCATCCTCGACCGGGCGCTGAAGCCGTTTCAGTACCCCGCTGGCATACAGACGGAGGCCTGCCCAACCGTGGCGAATGCCCATTGCAGTTCTCAGCGCCGGTGATCACACGGTCGTGGCTGGCAAACGTATCCGCACGGGAGGCAAGGGCTACTGCGGCAGTGCGGCTCCGCTCAGGCGTCCTGACGCATCTAACCGGACTAAGGGATGGCGGTGCACGGGAGACGGCGTGGCACGCCCGGGAGGATTTGAACCCCCAACCCTCGGATCCGAAGTCCGATGCTCTGTCCAGTTGAGCTACGGGCGCGCCGTCTCGCAGTATTGGCGGGCCACGTTTCCGCAGTCGCGACCCGAAGCCCACAATAGCTGCCGACCATGGGAAAATCAAGCTGGTCCGTCGGCCGCCGGACGGGTCGGCAGGGCGTCCTGATTGACTGCCGGCGGCCGCAGCGGCTACGATGAGAGCGGACCGACTTGCCACGACCGGGCTCAGGAGAGGTGAACTTGCAGAAGCAAGGCAAACGGGGCGAAGGCCTGCTCATCTCCAGCGTCAAGCATCCGGGCATCGTTGAGGCCCGACGGAGCCTGGGAAAGGCGGGCCGGCAGCCGCCCGCTTCATTCATGGTTGACGGTCACAGGCTCGTGTCCCAGGCGCTGGCGGCACAGGCGCCGATAGAAAAGGCATTCTTTCTGCATCCCGTAGAGGATGCGGAGGACGAAGTCCTGCTCCAGAATGCCCGCGACCGCGGCGTCGAATGCCACCTGGTCACTAGGGGCGTCTTCTTTCGGCTGCTCGACCTGGGCTACGAGACCTCGGTGCGCGTGATGGCGACCGTGAGCCGCAGCCTGCTCCGCGGGCCCGGTGAGTTGACCGGCAGCGACGCCTGCGTGCTGGTGGGGGAGCGCATACAGGATCCCAGGAACGTGGGCGTTCTGATTCGGACGGCGGATGCGTGGGGGCTGACGGGCGTGGCATTCGGTGCGGATTCGGCCGATCCATGTTCGCGGGCCAGCGTGAGATCGAGTACGGGCTCGATATTCAGCATCCCCGTGACCGTTGCGGCCGAGTTCGGGGGCTATCTCCGGCGGCTCAAGGAGGGATCGCTCAACATAATCGGCACGTCCGCCCATGCGCAGAGGCCCTGCTGGGATGCGGACCTTTCGGGTCCTTGCGCCATACTCCTGGGGAACGAGACTTCGGGCCTTTCGGACGAGGCAAGGGAGGCGTGCGACGTCGTCGTAAGGATACCGATGACCGGACGAGCGCACTCGCTGAACGTGACGGTGGCGGCGGGCATCGTCCTTTACGAAAGGGCCCGCCAGCGGAGAACGGCCGGGTGAATGACGGTTCGGGCCCGGGGGCGAGAGTTGACCTGGTCCGACGCGGCACGCTAGAATAGGTGGAACGGAGGAAGCCCTGCCACGTACCGTGCATCCGCGTCCTTTTACCCTTCGTCAGGTGGCGAGATGGCAGTGAAACCGCATGAGCTGGAGGCCCGCTTGAACGATCTGCGGGACTCTCTTTGACCTCGGGTCGAAGGAGGCCGAACTCCAGGCCATTGAATCCCAGATGGCGGAGGCAGGTTTCTGGAACGACCGCGAGCGCGCCCAGAGCGTCGTCCGGCGCATGAGACACATAAAGGGCCTGGCCGGGCCCGTGGACCAGCTTGAACGGGAAATCGAGGACCTCGTCGTCCTCGACGAACTGGCCGAGCAGGAGAGCGACGAAGAGGCGCAGGCCGAGGTGGTCGAGCAGACCCAGAAGGTGGCCGAGCAGCTTGAGCGACTCGAGTTCAAGAGCATGCTCGCCGAGCCCGAAGACCCCTGCAGCGCGTTTCTGAGCGTCCACGCGGGAGCAGGGGGGACGGAAAGCTGCGATTGGGCAGCCATGCTCCTGCGCATGTACCTGCGCTGGGCGGAGCGCGAAGGCTACCACACCGAGGTGGTGCATACGCGTCCCGGGGAGGAAGCCGGCGTCAAGAGCGCCACCGTGCACGTTCAGGGCGATTGGGCCTTCGGCTATCTGAAGGGGGAGATAGGCGTGCACCGGCTGGTGCGGATATCCCCATTCGACAGCGGTGCCCGGCGCCACACCTCCTTTGCTGCCGTGGATGTCGTTCCGGAGGTGGAGGACGATGCTGAGATCGAGCTGAACGACGCCGAGATCGAGATGGCGTTCCTCAGGTCCAGCGGACCTGGCGGGCAACATGTCAACAAGACCTCTTCGGCCGTCCGCCTCAAGCACATTCCTACTGGTATCACGGTCCTGTGTCAGAGCGAACGATCGCAGCACAAGAACCGGGCCATCGCGCGCAAACTCCTCAGGGCCAAGGTCTACCAGCAGGAGCGCGAGAAACGACAGGAAGAACTCGAAAAACTCCAGGACGAAAAGGGCGAAATAGCCTGGGGCAACCAGATCCGCTCCTACGTCCTGCAACCCTATCAGATGGTCAAGGACCTGCGTAGCGAGGTCAAGACCAGCAACGCAGCAGGAGTCCTGGACGGCGACATCATGCCCTTCGTGCATGCCTATCTTCGCTACAGGCTGGGGCTGAAGGCTGAAGGAAGCGAGAAGGATCGGTAGGGGGCCGATCAGTCGCGCAGAGCGCCGAGAGCCTGTCGTTTCCCGCCAGGGCAGGGCCTGCAACGCTGCCTTTGAGGCGCCGCGACAGACGGGATCGGCGCGCGTTCGTCCCCCTATTGACACGGCGTTTCGCCAGCCCGTAGAATCCGCACAACCGTCTGCGCCGCAGAGAGCAGGGGTGTCCCCTGAGCCTGTGTGCAGAACTGACGGCGGAGCACGCTCATGATGCAGGCCACCCGTAAGGCAGGGGCGTCTTTCCTGCAACTGATGTTCGGGGGTGGTGCTGCCCGGACTGCCGTGGCCAGCTTCGCCACAGTCATCATCCTCGGGGCGGTGGTGCTGGCCCTGCCGGTCAGCAGCAAGGCGCGAGTGTGGACTTCGCCGGTCGACGCCCTGTTCACTGCCACCAGCGCCGTGTGTGTCACGGGGCTGCTGGTGAAGAGCACCCCGGACCACTGGTCGTTGTTCGGCCAGCTTCTCATCCTGGCGATGATCCAGGCCGGGGGCCTGGGCATCATGACCCTGGGCGCATTCGTCGCCATCATGTTTCAGAAGCGGCTTTCGATGCGCTTCGAAGCTGTCATGACGGACATGGTCGAAAGCGACTCGTGGGAGAACGTCTGGACGTTGATCCGCTTCATATGCTTCCTTACGCTGGTGGCGGAGGCGATCGGGGCCGTTGTGCTGTTCTTCGCGTGGCGCGGCCACTTTGACAGCCCCTGGCTGTGCCTCTACCACAGTGTCTTCCACGCCATCTCGGCTTTCTGCAACGCCGGCTTCAGCCTGAACAACAACAGCCTGATGGATTATGCCGACTCATTGCCGGTCAACCTCATCATGTGCCTGTTGATCGTGCTGGGGGGATTGGGCTTTATCGTGGTCAGGGACGTGAAACATCAGATGCGGTGGTGGGTGTTCAGCCGCAGGGGCAGGCGGCCGCGGCTTACGGGGCATTCAAAGCTGGTGCTGACGATGACGGCGGTCCTTCTGCTGACCGGCTTCTTCGCAGTGGCCATCATCGAATCGCACGGTCTGCTGGCCGGCGCGCCTCTGGAGAGGAAGGTGCTCACTGCGATGTTTCAATCGGTGACTCCCCGCACGGCGGGTTTCAACACCGTCGAGATCACGGCCCTGGCGCCGTCAACGGCGTTCCTGCTGATGATCCTGATGTACATCGGCGGCAGCCCCGGCGGCACGGCGGGCGGCATCAAGACCACTACGCTGGGCATCATGATCGCCAGCATCGTCGCAACCCTCAGGGGCCGGTCCAAGGCGGAGATGTTTCATCATTCCGTGCCGGAGGAGACGGTGCATCGCGTCGCCAGCATCATTCTGCTCTCGGTCGCCGCCCTGGCGACAGGTCTTTTCCTGCTGCTCATCACCGAGCGCGCTGCCGGTTTCGACAAGATCGCCTTCGACGCCATCAGTGCTTTCGGCACAGTGGGATTGAGCCGCGGACTGACGGGCCCGGACTGCGCTGTGACTGCCTGGGGGAAGTTGATCGTCGCCGCCCTCATGTTCACGGGCCGGCTGGGGCCGATAACGCTCGTTCTGAGCGTCGCCCATCTGAGGGAGAGGGCTGTCTACAGGTACCCCGAAGAGCAGATCGTGGTCGGCTGACGGCCGCTCGGGCTCTTTGGACTTGTGGAATGAACGGGTAGCCATGTACAATAGACGAGGTGCTGGTACTGCGCGCTGGTTTCCGATAAATCCTTAGGAAACAAGAACTTGCGGTCTCCGAATGGCCGGGAAAGATTACTACAAAGTCCTTGAGGTCGCACCGGACGCCTCTCAGGAGGAGGTGCGCAAATCATACCGCCGACTGGCCAAAAGGCACCACCCCGACCGCCAGGGAGGCAGCAAGGCCGCAGAAGAGAAGTTCAAGCAGATCGCAGAAGCATATAGTGTGCTGGGCGACCCCGAGAAGCGCAAGCAGTACGACCGACTTCGTCAGGCCGGCATGCACGGCGGCCGCTTCGAGGCCTTCCCGGGGTTTGAGAATCTGTTCACCGGTGGGAGGGCGGGCGGCCGGCGCGGTGCAGACGGGATGTCTTTCGAGAATGTCGGGGGGCTCGGCAGCTTGTTCAGTCAAATATTCGGCGACGGCCGTACTACGGCGCAGCGGGCCGGCAAACGACGCGGGC
>DAOVRD010000401.1 GCA_030628375.1 Planctomycetota bacterium | reverse complement strand
TGTAGCGCAGCCGCCCTCGGCTGCGGCGAATGGCCGCAACTGAGGCGGGGGCGCCTGAGCTACAAGGCGCCTGTGCCACACAGATACGGCGTTGATTGACGAGGCCGACCGGATCATCAGAATGTGGGGGAAGGGGAAGGCACGCGGCCGCCGCGAACCACGCGGGTAAGAATGGCGGAGAGGGAGGGATTCGAACCCTCGGAGGAGCTTCTCGCCCCTCAACGGTTTAGCAAACCGTCGCTTTCGACCGCTCAGCCACCTCTCCGCACTATCATAAGGCCTTGTATGTGAGGGTGTTACCACAACTCCCAGTGGAGGCCCAAAATGCGCTTGTCACCGTTTTGTCACCGTGGTATAATGGCCCCTGTACCCTTTGGACTATCCAACCCGTTACCGGTTTCATGGAGGTCGTCATATGGCTTTCCTACGCAAGCGGGGCCTGTGCTGGCATATCTACTGGACCCAGAACGGCAAGAAGCACGCTCGTTCACTCAGGACCAAGCAGAAGTCTGTTGCCCAGCAGTACCTCAAGGAGTTCGAATACAAACTGGCCAAACGAGAACTCGGCCAGACAACCGACGTTAGCCTCGAGCGACTCCAGACCGAATATCTATCATACTCCAAAGCGACCAAGAAGCCAACCACTTACCAACGGCACCACTTACCCCGTGTCACCCGGTTCGTCCGGTTCTTGAAGGAAAAGGGAGTGAAGAAGGTGTCCGAGGTGACAACGGCGCACGTGCAACAGTTCCAGCAGCATCTTCTGGGATCGCTACAGCCGCTAACCGTCCGGCACAACATGTACGCGGCGTCGGGGCTTCTGGCCTTTGCGGCCAGCTGGGAATACGTCGATAGGAACGTCGTCCGCAACGTCGCCAAAGTGAAGGCCGCGAAGAATCCCCCGCGTTACCTCTCGGTCGACGAATGGGAGCGCCTGAAGCCGATAGCGCGCAATGATTACCTGTGGCCCCTCGTGGCGACTGCTTACTACACGGGCTTCCGGAACACGGAGTTGCGTTTTCTGACATGGCCGGAGATCGACTTCGACCGCGACGTTATCACCCTGACGAACAAGCAAGGCTTTTCCCTGAAGAACCGGCAATCCCGGACTGTTCCTCTCAACCGCGAACTGAAGCAAGTCCTCCTGCCGATACGGCGAGAGCGGGGCTATTGCTTCCTCAACCGACGTGGCAAGCAGTTCGCGGACACCGAGCTCACGAGAGAGTTTAAGAAGGTGGTCGCGGAGCCGAGCGGAATCCCTCATTTTACCCTGCACACGTTGAGGCACACCTTCGCGAGCCATCTGGTGATGAAGGGGATCAGCATCTACAAAGTGTCCCAGTGGTTGGGGCACAGCAGCGTCAACACGACCATGATATACGCCCATCTGGCTCCGCAGGACGATGAGATTAACGTCCTGTAAGCCCAGCTCTTCCTGGCCAAACGACTCGGTGCTACGCTCCCACAACGACAGCACCTTCACCTCGTCGGGTGTCAGGGCACGGACCTGCTCAACTCGCCCGAGAGCATCGTCCACTTTACCCTTGTCCACTTGTCGCAGTGTGACGATGCGCGCGACGTTCTCGCCCCAGGGACTAAATGGCGGTCATTTGCGAAGTCTCGGGGTGCAGCCGCTTCCTAGTCTTCTTCCTGGATTCCCTTCCGCCATTCCTCCAGCTTCCTGTTTGCCTCTGGCCGTTGCACTCATCCCAGAAACCGGTAGACTCATCTGTGGAGCATATGCGGCAACGCCTTGGAGAAGAGGAGGTGAAGTTAGCGGCAAGCCTGGTCGGCTGCGTGGGGGCCATGCGCTTGGAGCGAGAACTAAGGTCTGAGGAGTACGTGGGCTTCTGCCCAGTGGGACTTCACCGTCGCGAGTGGTATGCCCAACAGGACTTGCCCTATATCAAGTCTGTGCTGGCGGACCTCGGCGTTTGAGGCACCCCGGCGGCTCTCGATGGCCTGAAGGGACATGCAGAGAGGAGAACATTCTGGAAACGGTAAGGATTGGCAACAGTGACGTCAGCAGGTTCATCATCGGCGGCAACCCCTTCAGCGGTTCATCCAGCGGCCGTGGCCGCGAAGGGGACCGCGAGCTGCCACACTACTATACCTGCGAGCGCATCAAGGAGACGTACCGCCAGGCGGAGTCGCTCGGCGTCAACACCGCCGTAGCCCGGGCCGACGCCCACATCCTGAGGGTCCTGATGCAGTACTGGGACGAGGGAGGGACCATCCAATGGTTCGGACAGACCTGCCCCGAACTCGACTCGCATCAGCGCTCCCTGGACCGGGTCGCCAAGGCCGGCGGCGTCGGCTGTCACATTCACGGCGGCTTTGCGGACCGCCTACTCGCCAGCGGCCGCATTGAAGAGCTCATTCCCATCGTGGAACACGGACGCCAGCTCGGCCTCACGTTGGGCCTGGCCGGACACAACCCCGACACCTTCCGCTGGGCCGAAGAGAACCTGGACCTCGATTACTACATGTGCTCCTACTACCGCGGCCGCGGCCGGACCGCGTCCGGCGAGCGCCAGCCGGACGTCGATAAGGAGTACATAGCCGCTACCCGCGACACCATGACCGACCTGATCTAGACCCTGGCCAGGCCGGTGATCCACTACAAAGTCCTGGCAGTCGGGCGTAGCGATCCTGTCGAGGCGCTGGGATACGTTGCCCGCAAGCTACGTCCGACTGACGCAGTCTGCCTGGGCATCTACACCCGCTACAAGCCGGACATGCTCCGAGAGGACGTGCAGCTGCTCGAGCAGGGCCTCGCTCAGTCCTCGGCCTGACGCGCGGAGCTCGGCCATGGCTCAGGCTTCCGCCGTCTTTAGGATTTCCCTGGCATGCCCGGGTGAATCGGCTTCCATGCCTATGAGGAACTGCTTGAGGCCCTCGCCGAACTCGGCCTTGAGCCGCTTGAGGTC
Organism: Planctomycetota bacterium; assembly: GCA_030628375.1. Classification (GTDB taxonomy): domain Bacteria; phylum Planctomycetota; class Brocadiia; order SM23-32; family SM23-32; genus DAOVRD01. The sequence goes on along the minus strand of DAOVRD010000401.1, from coordinate 53 downwards.
TTCGATGCAGCCACAGCCGATCATGCACTTCTTGCCCGCCTCGGTCGTCTTGT
>DAOVRD010000143.1 GCA_030628375.1 Planctomycetota bacterium | reverse complement strand
GCCATGACGGACCTGGCCTGGAGGCCGGTGATCCAGAGGATGATGTCTATGAGATGGCTGCCCGAGTCGTTGAGCTGTCCGCCGCAGGATAGCTCCGGCACCTGGCGCCACGTGCCGGCTGTCATCTTCATCCAATTCTGGCCCTGGAAGGCGCTGACGAACTCCACCTCGCCGGCCTGGCCGCTTTCGATGCATTTTTTGATGAACTGGAACTCGCCCTGAGCGTGCCTCTGATAGGAAATGGCGACCAGCTTGCCGGCCTCCTTTTCCTCTTCGATGACCTTCTGCGCATCCTCGATCGAGCACACCATGGGCTTCTCCGTCAGCACGTGGAGCCCGGCTCGAAGGCTGTCAACGATCTGCTCGCAGTGCACGTGATGCGGAGAGGCCAGCAGAACGGCATCCAGCTCTTCCTGCTCGAGCATCTCCTTGTGATTGGAGTGCGTCGAGCAGTCCGCCAGTTCGGGGAAACGTCTCTTTACGGCCGCAATCCTGTCCTGGTCGGGATCCACCAACGCGGAGACTGTGACTCCCCGTATCTCCCGCAGTCTGTTGAGGTGCGTGTGAGCGATTCCACCGGTTCCTACCAAGGCCAATCTTACGGTTTCGGCCATCTTCATGCGGTCCTTTCAGAACATCGGCAAGGGGAACTCACAGGCCGCTCAGGTCCGCAGGGACCCGTACAGCCACACACCGACGCCACCGACGATTGCTGTGGGCATCCATCCGGCCAGAACGGGATGGATGGTGTCGGTGGTGCCCATGCTGCTGAAGATGAAGTTCAACGCGTACAGCGCGCTGGCCACCACGATGCTCAAGATAACGCCAACGGAGCGGCTGTTGACCGAGTGTTCGAAACCGACAAGACAGGGGATGCCTACGAGCAGAAGTATGATCGGACTGAAGAAGGAGGCAAGCCTCTGGTGGAACACGACGCGGAAGTACGGGATTCCCGGGCTCTGCTTTGTCTGCCGCCACAGATCCGGGAGGGTTCGGAACAGCACGCTGGGATCGCTGCCCTCCTCGGCGGCCCGGATCATGTCGTATGGCGTGAGATTGGTCTCGATCTTCCTGCTGGGAAAGCTCACCGGCTCCATGGCGGTGCCGGACGGATCGAATTCCTGGACTGTCACGCCTTCCAGAAAGATGCTGCCGTCGGAAAGCCAGCCGCCCGAGTCCGCCTCCGTCAGCCTTTTGAGCTTGCCGTCAGGGTAGAGCTCCAGCAGGGAAACGGCCGTCATAGTTGACCGTTCGAAGTCGTATTCGCCGACGTAAGCCTTGAAACCGCTGTCGCTGAGCAGAAGCTCCTTCTCGACCTTGTCCTCCACCCGCCGGCCGACCAGTTGCCCCTCGCGGAGCAGGTCGGGCCCGAGGGTCTCGCGCAAGGCGAACACGGCTACGCTTATCAGTAGAGCCAGCAGCAGTATTGGAGCTATGACACGCCTGACGCTCGTGCCACTTGCCTTCAGGGCCAGTAGCTCGCGTGCTTTTGCCATGCGCACCAGGACCATTCCCGCTGCTACCAGGACGAGGGCCGGTACGATGTCAAACAGAAAAACCGGCACCAGACGCGCGTAGTAGGGGGCCAGTGCAGAGAGGGCCTGTCCCGGGGAAATGTCCTGGATATCATCCAGCCTCGTCAGCAGGTCGAAGGTCGTGTACAGGGCGGCGATCAGGAACACAGAACCCGCGAAGTACTGCAGGAACGACCGGCTCACGTAGCGGTCAACGAGCTTAAGGACCATCTTCTCCCCGGCACTGAACGGAACGATCGCTACCGGCAGGAACAACCAATCACCGGCCAGCCTGTACGGGGATTCTATCGAAGCGCGTGGCCCAACTCAACGGCAGAGGCGCGGTCCAGCCGCAGTTGTGCGACGCCGGCCGGTCAGGGCCCGGCCTTCGCGGCGCTCCCGGGTTGGAAAGGCCCCGCACAAACGCATGGGCTCGCGCGCCGTTGCCTTTGCTGACGGCTGACGGCTGACTACTGAAGCTCCCAGGAGCTTCCTTACGGTGGGGCACAATATCCCCTGCAAAATGGGAAGGGAATGTGCTAGAATGAGCGTTTGTCGCTGCCAGGGGGGCCAGAGGCAGCCGCGCTGCCCCCCTCGAGGGAGTAAGCGGCAGCAGAGGAAAGTCCGAGCTCCGTAGGGCACGGCGGTGGATAGCGTCCACCGGGAGTAATCCCAGGGAAAGTGCCACAGAAAACATACCGCCGCTGCGTGCTGCAGCGGTAAGGGTGAAATGGTGGGGCTCGCCCTGGCGAGCTTAATGTAAGAGCCCACCGCCCCGGCGGTGACGTCGGGGGCAGGGTAAACCCCGCCGGGAGCAAGGCCAAATAGGGGAGCATGAGACGGCCCGTCTCGCTAGGACTCCCGGGTTGGCCGCTTGAGGGTGCTGGCGACAGCACTCCCAGATGAATGGCTGCCGTCCCGCTTTGCGGGATCACAGAACTCGGCTTACGGGTTCCCCTGGCAACTTAATGGATGCTGTAGCGACCAGCTCTTCGATGCAACGGATGGGGGTGCTTCGGCTTCCGTCGCTGCTCCGGCGATTGAGGCGGAAGAGCCCCCTTCAACGCATCAGGGAGCCCGGGTGCGCCTGCCTGTGCTGCGACGAGTCCCCCGGGAGCATTGTGGGGGGATTGCACTGAGCAAGTCCGAAGAGGCGAGATGAGCAAGATGGACCGGCTGTGGGCGCCATGGCGCATTGAATACGTGAGCGAACCTGACAAGGGGGACGGGTGTTTCCTTTGTGAGGCGGCCAGCAGCACGAGCGACCGGGAAATGTTGGTCCTGTGGCGGGGCGAGCACAGTTTCTGTCTGCTGAATCGCTGGCCGTACAACAACGGCCACTTGATGGTCGCCCCGCTCGCCCACAAGGGAGACCTGGACGACCTGTCAGAGGAAGAGCTGGTCGAGCAGCTTCACTTGCTGCGTCGCTGCAAGAAGAATCTGACGGCAGCCGCGCAACCGAGCGGGTTCAACATCGGCCTGAACCTCGGAAAGGCGGCCGGCGCCGGGATTCCCGGTCACATGCACTGGCACATTGTTCCTCGCTGGGACGCCGACACGAACTTCATGCCCGTGCTTGCAGACACAAAGGTCATACCCCAGTCCCTGGACAGCCTGTGGGAACTGCTCCGTCAGGTGGATCAAGGCGGCTAGCGGCGAGGGGGTGCGCGCCGTGTCGAGGACGGACCTGGAACACAGAGAGAGCGAGACGCTGGCTTCGTACGCAATGAGGAGCGCAGAGTCGGCGGGCAGATGCCACGAGGAAGCGCAGGCCGTCTACCGCACCTGCTACCAGCGCGACCGCGATCGCATCATTCACTGCAAGGCCTTCCGCCGCCTGGAGTACAAGACTCAAGTCTTCCTCAACCACGAGGGGGACCACTACCGAACCCGCCTGACCCATACTATCGAAGTGGCCCAGATCAGCCGCACTATCTCGCGCGCGCTCGGACTGAATGAAGACCTGACGGAGGCCATCGCCCTGGTCCACGACGTCGGGCACACGCCGTTCGGTCACAGCGGCGAGGACGCCCTCCGCGAACTGATGGCCGATCACGGCGGCTTTGAACACAATCGGCACGGTCTGCGGGTGGTGGACCTGCTGGAGCGTCAATATCCCGACTTCCCGGGCCTGAACTTGACCTATGAGGTGCGCGAGTCCATAGCCAAGCACCACACTCGCTGGGATGAGCCCTCCGCCGAGGGGTTCCGCGATGGTCCGCCGCTGCTGGAGGCTCAGGCCGTCGAGGTCGCCGATTCCATAGCCTACGACAATCATGACCTTCAGGACGGCATGGAGACCGGCATCCTGGACTGCACTCAGCTTCGGGAAGTGGCGCTCTGGCGCGAGGCCGAGCGAGCCGCGCGAGAACGTTACGGTGATCTCCCCGAATCTCAACTCCAAAAGCAAGCGGTCAGGTATCTGATAGACCGTTTCGTGACGAACGTCGTGGAGTGCAGCCGGGCGCAGATCGAGGGCCATCACATCGCAGCCTGGCGGGACGCGATCCAGCAGGGGACGAACGTGATTCGGTTCGGCGAGGAGTTGGAACCCGCCAAGACAGCGCTGGAAGACTTCCTTCATGACGTGCTCTACAGAGACTTCAGAGTTGTGCGGGCGACGAACGCCGCCCGACGGTTTGTGCAGTCCATATTTGAGGCCTACGTGGACGATCCGCGCCAACTGCCGCCGCAACAGCAGCGCTGGGCGGAGGAAGCGGGCCTGCACCGGGCGGTCTGCGACTATGTGGCCGGAATGACGGACCGCTACGCGCAGGACCGGTACGTGCAGCTTTTCCACCCCTATCAGAGGTTCTGATGCCGCAACTGGAAGTGCAGGACGGTCCTGTCCGACGCGAGACGCTGAGACTGACCAAGGGCCGTGTGTCCGTCGGCCGGGCGCCGGACAATGTCCTGCAGTTGGATAATCGCACGGTGTCTCGGCACCACGCCGTCCTGGTCGAGCGCGATGGCGGATGGCACATAAGCGACCTTGGCAGCAACAACGGCACATTGGTCAACGGCCAGCAGAGCGTGACCTCGCGTCTGAAGCACTGCGACGAGATCCAGCTTGGCAACGTGGTGATGACTTTCCTGGAGGAGGATCAGCCCCGGGCTGTGGTCGCAGCGCCGACGCGCAAGATTGGGCGGACCGATATCACCCAGACCATCAGCATAGACGACCTTCGGCGGATGGGGCCCGCGGTCCTGGCCGGCCCGGGCGAACCGGTGCTGGACCGGCTGCGGCTGAACTCCTTGCTGGCGATCGCCGAACTGGCGGCCTCCGCGCCGGGTGTTCCGGCGCTCTTCGAGGGCACTGCCCAGAGCCTGTCCACTGCCGTCGGAGGAGCGCGGGCCGTCCCCGTCCTCGAAGAAGAGGACGGCACGCTTCGGCCCTATTTCGGGTCGAAGGGGAAGTTCGGCGACACTCTGGACGAACTTCGCATTGACGCGTCCGTCGTGGAACGGTGCCGTCACGAGGTGGTCGCCGCGACCCACCAGGACGGGGATTCGGTGCTTCAGATCGCCAGTGTTCCGATCTGCGTCGGCGAGCGCTGCCTGGGATTCCTCTACTGCGAGAGGGCGGATCCCCAGGCGGAGTTCCTCAAGAAGGATCTGACGTACCTCGTCACCGTCGGCATGCTGATAGGGGTCGCCATCGAGAGTATCCGGTCCCGTGAGCGCGTGGCCCGCCGAGCCCGGAGCCTGAGCCGGCAGTTGGGGCAGCACTATAACATGGTGGGGGAGAGCGAGGCGCTGAAGAACGTGTTCGACTTCATCCGGAAGGTGGCCTCCACCGACGCCGGCGTGATGATCTGTGGCGAGAGCGGCACGGGCAAAGAGATGGTCGCGCGTGCCATTCACTTCCACAGTCGGCGCGGCGACGGTCCGTTCGAGATCGTCAACTGCGGCGCGGTGCCGGTGACGTTGATGGAGAGCGAGCTTTTCGGGCATGTCAGCGGCGCGTTCACCGGAGCGGTTGCCGACAGACCGGGGCGCTTTGAGCTTGCCGACGCGGGCACGTTGCTCCTCGACGAAGTCGTAGAGCTGTCCTCTGAGTGCCAGGTTAAGCTGCTCAGAGTCATCGAGGAGGGGAAGGTTCGCAAGGTCGGCGATACTGAGGATCGTTCGGTTGACGTGCGCGTTATCGCGGCTACTAACCGGGATCTGGAGCAGGCGGTGGCCGAAGGTCGGCTTCGGGAGGACCTGTTCTATCGCCTCGATCGCCTTCGTGTTGTCCTGCCTCCCTTGCGCGAGCGTCACGGCGACATCGAGATGCTGGCAGAGCACTTCCTTAGTGAATGGAGGCGTTCTCTGAAGCGGCCCGGGGATGCTTTTGCTCCGGAAGTCCTGGAGGTCTTCAGGTCCTACGGCTGGCCGGGGAACGTTCGGGAGCTGAAGAACGTCGTCGAGCGCATGGTCATACTGGGGGAGGGTCCCGTGCTGGGCACCGACCTTGTTCCCGACGATCTGAAGGCCGCTGCGCGGAACGGAACGCCGTGCGAGTTGGAGACTCTGCGCGAACTGGAGAAAAGGCATATCCTCGATGCGCTTCACGCAACGCAGGGCAACAAGAAGCGGGCCGCTGAGTTGCTGGGCATAGACCGAAGCACTCTGTATGCGAAACTGAAGCGGTACGACATAACGCCCTGACTGCCCGGTCCGAAGTGGCGGCGCCGTCCGCAGTTACGGGCGACATCTGGCGCGCGCTTCCAGGCTCTCCCCGCCTTCCGAATACGGCTTTGACGCTTCCCTTGGATGCGCTATAATACCTAAATCGTTCGCGTGTGCATCGGCTGAGACGTCCCTGCGTTTGCGTGGCAGCGACACGCCGAGGGCCGGAGGGAGAGATCGTGGTACTGTGGGTGTTCAGGGCGCTCTTTGTGCTGGCATCTTCCGCCACAGCCTATTCGATCGGCTACGATCTGGGTCGTCCGTTCGTGTTTCTGGTGGGGGGGATCTTTCTCAGCTTCGCCGTCATCGCCGCCGAGTGGTTCGTCAGCCGCGGCCCCATCGCCCTTATTTCGTCCATTGTTTTCGGCGCGCTGCTGGGCATGCTTTTCGCCACGCTGACGGTCTCCGTCATCGGCCTCGCCGTTGAGAAGCAGACCATGGACGTCATTCGCGATGATGTGACCGGTGCCTTAATCGTGGCGTTCAGCTACCTGGGCATTGCCTTCATCTATCAGAGCAGGGACAAGTTCAATCTGATCGTTCCGTACGTGGAGTTCCGTCGGCAGGAGAAGGGCCAGAGGCCCGTGGTCATTGATACCAGTGTCATTATTGACGGGCGCATAGCCGACATCCTCGAGACGGACATCATGGACGGCCCGCTGCTGATCCCGGAGGCCGTGTTGCACGAATTGCATCAGCTTGCCGACTCGGGCGACAAGCTCAAGAGAGAGCGCGGCCGTCTCGGCCTGGAAGTGCTCAATCAGATCCGGGACGGCCTGGATGTGGACGTACGTATCCAGGAGACGACGGCGGATCAGAGCCGAACCGTTGACGAAGAGCTCGTGCGCCTTGCCAAGATGGTGAACGGCAGGCTGATGACGACCGACTTCAACCTGAACCGTCGGGCGTCGGTGGAAGGAATCAGTGTGGTCAATCTGCACGCGCTGGCCAATGCCCTTAAGCCCATCGCCCTTCCCGACGAGCAACTCAGAATCAAGCTCCTCAAGCGAGGTGAGCAGCCCGGCCAGGCCATCGGCTACCTTCCGGACGGTACCATGGTAATCGTTGAGGCGGCCGCCCACCTTGTTGGCCAGGAAGTGGACGTGATCGTGCGGAACACGTTCACCAAGGACACCGGCCGCATAATCTTTGCCAGAGCGGCCGGAGAGTAGCGCGCGGCAGGGGGCCAGCCCGGCGAACGCCCCGGCGAAGGATAGACCTCCCATGTCCATCCCCGATGCAGGTCAGAACCACGTGGGGGAGATCCCCTTTTCCGTCGTCGTTACGGCGGCGGGCATGGGCGCTCGGATGGGGGGGCGCAAGAAGCCGTACCTGATGATATGTGGACGGACGATCCTCTCCCATACGCTCGATAGGCTCCGCCGGGCCAGGGGCTGTGTGCAGATCATCCCGGTCGTTCATCCCGATGAATACCGACAGGGAGCGCTGGCCGAGCAGCTCAGAGCGGAATTCGGGGTCACGGAACTTGCGTGCGGAGGCCCCACGCGCCAGGCGAGCGCACTGGCGGGCCTGGAAATGGTGCGGCAGGACGTTGACCTCGTCCTCATTCACGATGCCGTTCGCCCGCTGGTGGACCCCGAGCTTGTCCGTCGCGTGGCGGAGGCGGCGCAACGCTTCGGCGCTGCAATAGCGGCGGTTCCCGCCACCGAGACGATCAAAGAAGTGGACGGCTCAGGCAGTATCGTCGCCACGCCGTCCCGGGACAGGCTCTACTATGCTCGCACGCCGCAGGGTTTCAGGAAAGACCTGATACTGCGAGCGCACTACGCCGCGCGTGATGCTGGCTTCTGCGGCACCGACGATGTGGAGCTTGTGGAACGGCTTGGCGAGGAGGCACGCGTCGTCGAGGACACCTACGAGAACCTGAAGATAACGACGGAAGCGGACCTGATCCTTGCCGAAGCGATCCTGCGCGGGCAGCAGGCCCGGTGACTGATCCTTGCGACACGACCTGTCGCTCCGCCAGGCATGAGGTTGACCATGGCACGACTCTTTCTTGGACTCGACTCCAGCACTCAGAGCCTCTCTGCAATGGTTGTTGACTACGACTCCAGAGAGGTGGTCTATGAGGATTCGATTGTGTTCGACGAGGCGCTTCCCTCGTACGGCACGGAGAACGGCGTGCTCAGGAATCCCGACCCGAAGATAGTCCACTCGCCCCCGCTGATGTGGGTGGAGGCGCTGGACTTCGTCTTCGGGAAGATGCACGGCGCCGGCGTGGACCTGGGTTCGGTCCTGGCGATATCGGGGTCGGGCCAGCAGCACGGGTCGGTCTACATGAACGCCGGCGCGATGGATGCGCTGCAAGGTCTGGACGCCGGGAAGACGCTCGCCGAGAACCTGTCCGGCGTCTTCTCCAGGAAAACGAGTCCGATATGGATGGACTCCTCCACGGCAGAGGAGTGCCGGGAGATCATGGAGGCCCTTGGGGGGCTGAGGGCTACGGCCGAGGCGACGGGCTCCACGACGTTCGAACGTTTCACCGGGCCGCAGATAAGGAAGTTCACCAAGGCCGATCGGGAGGCGTATGAGGAGACAGCCCACATAGCGTTGGTGAGTTCTTTCATGGCTTCGATCATCGCCGGAAAGATCGCGCCGATAGATCAAGGCGACGGCGCCGGGATGAACCTGATGGACATCCGCTCCAGGACCTGGCACTCCGGCGCCCTCGAGGCCACGGCGCCGGACCTGCGGGCGCGCCTTCCGGCTCTCGTGCCTTCCGCAAGCGTGATCGGCACCGTCTGCGCCTACTTCGCCGAGAAGTACGGACTCAACGGCCAGGCCCTTGCACTTGCCTGGTCGGGCGACAATCCCAACAGCGTCATCGGCGTAGGCCTTGTCAAGCCGGGCATGGTCGCCATAAGCCTGGGGACCAGCGACACGTACTTCGGGTTCATGAAGGAATGCCACACGGATCCCAAAGGTGAGGGGCACGTCTTCGGGGCTCCCACGGGGGACTACATGACCCTGATTTGTTTCAAGAACGGGTCGCTTGCGCGCGAGAAGGTGCGCGACGCGTGCGGACTCGGCTGGGACGGGTTCTCCGCGGCGCTCCGCAGCACGCCTCCCGGCAATCACGGCAAGATCATGCTGCCCTACTTCGAACCGGAGATCGTCCCGAAGGTGCTCGAACCCGGCGTGCGTCGGTTCAACCTCGACGAGGATGACGCGGACGCCAACTGCCGTGCCGTTGTGGAGGCGCAGATGATGTCCATGCGGCTACACTCGGCCTGGATGGGCGTGCGCCCCTCCAGGATACATGCCACGGGAGGAGCGTCCCAGAACCCCGAGATACTGCGCGTCATGGCGGACGTGCAGAACTGTCCCGTCTACAGGTTCGAGGTGTCCAACAGCGCCGTCCTCGGCGCGGCGCTGCGTGCTGCGCAGGCGTATCTTGTGGAGTCGGGAGAGTCCCCGGCGTGGGAGGAGGTGGTTGCCGGCTTCGCCGACCCCGTTGCGGGCTCGATGATTGAGCCGGACCCCGAGGCGGCGCGCGTCTACGACGACCTGGTCGAGACTTACGCCGAGTGCGAGAGGGAGGCAACCGGGAGGTAGGGGCAGGGAGGGGGCAACGGCGCGCTAGGCGTTAGCCGGCAGCGGACGCCCGTCCTAACCGGAGAGACATAAATCGTCTAACGTTTCGGTTACAGCGGCCCTTGTCATTCTGAGCCGCGCAGTCGGGGCGCGGCGAAGAATCTATCCGTTCAGCAGCCCCTCCAAGGAGATTCTTCGCGACCGACGGTCGCTCAGTTAGCATGAAGGCCGTCCCTCCTGTATCGTTTTCGGAGAACCGTGGAGTTCTCT
>DAOVRD010000169.1 GCA_030628375.1 Planctomycetota bacterium | reverse complement strand
CCCCAGTGCGGCGGCACGGGTCAGGTGCTCAGCGGCCAGGGCGCCTTCAGCGTGGCAAGGCCCTGCCCGGCGTGTTTCGGTCGGGGCAGAATCATTCAGCAGCCCTGCGGCAAGTGCGGCGGATCGGGCGCCGTTGAGGAGCCTGCGGTGGTCGAAGTGAAGATCCCGCCGGGCATCGAGGACGGCCAGAAGATGCGACTGGGCGGATTGGGACAGCCCGGAGTAGGCGGCGGCGAGCCGGGCGACCTGCTCCTGGAAGTCCATGTGCAGGCGCACCCCAAGTTCGAACGCAAAGGGCGTGACATCCACAGTAAGATCCGCGTTGACATGGCGGACGCGGCCCTCGGCACCAAGGTGGACGTGCAGACTCTGCACGAGGTGGTCACGGTCACCGTGCCCCCCGGTACCCAGCCCGGCCAGAAGCTGCGTATCCCAGGCTACGGACTGGAGACCTCCGACAGGAGAAAAGGGGACCATTACGTCGAGATTCAGGTGGAGATTCCGCGCAATCTTAGCGAGGAGCAGAAAAGGCTGCTCGAGCAACTGCGGCGGGCACCGGTCACAGCCAGACGTTGACGATGGCCGCGCGTCTCGGCCATCGCGTTCAACAGGAGCGACACATGCAATCCAATACTATCCCAATGCGAGCCAGGCCTCTGGACGACCACGGACTGTTCCGGCAGTTCCTGCATGATTTCTACGCGATGCGGCGAACGCTCAGATCGCATCACGGGGATGTATGGCAGCCGCCGACAGACGTGTATGAAACCGACGACGACATCGTAATCAAGGTCTCCATTGCCGGCGTGGAGGCCGGGCACGTCGTCGTCGAGTTCAACGGCGATGTTATAACCATTTGTGGGGTCCGCAGGGGCCCCGATCCCGGCAGCGTGCGAACCTATCACCAGATGGAGATTCGGAACGGCTATTTCGAGCGCCGCGTAATCCTGCGTAGGCCGTTCGATGCGAAAGGCGCAGCGGCTGAACTCAAAGAAGGCTTCCTCTACGTCTACATCCCGAAGGCACCGGAGCTGATTCGCCACGTGTTGACGCTCAGGTTGGATATCTAGTGGGCTGTTCAACAGGAAACATTGAGTTTCGCGCCGCCTACCCTTATTTGGGTAGCCCCGGCGTCTCGCCGGGGTGCAGGTTTTGTGGCAGGAGCGACAGTGAAACTGAGGACGAGCGATGAGCCAGGACGACCCGGAAAGCAAGACTCAGACTCAGGAAGAACAGGCCGAGGCAGGCGCGTCTGAGGAAGGCGCTGGTGCGCAGTCCGAGCGCGCCAAGCTTCCCAGTTCCCTGCCTGTGCTCGCTCTTCGCAACGCGGTCGCGTTCCCCGGCATGCCGCTGCCGCTCCATGCCCACGGCGAGAAGCGCCTGAAGATGCTGGAGAAGGTCATCCTGGGGGACAAGTTCTTCCTTGCCGTCGCTGCTCGCGAGAAGGTTGAAGAAAGTCACGAACTGCGGCCCGCGCAGCTCTACCAGATCGGCACGGCCTGCGTGATCCTCCAGATGCTCCGCATGCCGGACGGCTCCATGCGGTTCCTGGCCCAGGGCGTCTCACGCGCACGCATAGACCACTACGTCAAGACCGACCCCCATCTCGAGGCCGACGTGGCATACCTGGCCGACGAGCAAGTGGACGACGTCGAGGTCAGCGCGTTGTTCCGCAACCTGCGCGAGCAGTTCTCCACCATGGCCGACACCGTGCCGAGCCTGGGCGACGCCGTCAAGGTGGCCGTGGCCAACATTGACGACCCCAGTCCGCTGTGCGACCTGGTTGCCTTCAACCTGGGCATTAGCGTCGAGGAGAAGCAGTCGGTTCTGGAAGCGGTGAATGTGAAGGCCCGGCTCCAGAGGGTGACCGCCCTGCTGGCGCGCGAGATGGAGTTCATGGAGGTCGCCCAGCGCATCCAGTCCGAAGCCCGCAGCGAGATAGACAAGAGCCAGCGCGAATACTACCTGCGCCAGCAGCTCAAGGCGATCCAGGAGGAGCTTGGCGAGACCGATTCCCAGTTCGGCGAGGCCAAAGAGCTGCGCGCACAGATCGGCAAGAAGAACCTGCCCGAGGAAGCCCTCAAAGAAGCAGAGCGAGAACTCGCCCGCCTCGAACGCATCAACCCCGCCAGCCCCGAGTACTCCGTGGCGAGAACATATCTGGACTGGGTCGTCGCGCTGCCCTGGAACGAGAGCACCCCGGACAGCCTCGATCTGGACGAGGCGCAACGAATACTCGACGAAGACCATTACGGCCTGGAGGACGTGAAGGAGCGGGTCCTGGAGTTCCTGGCCGTCAGACGGCTGCGTGGCGACATGAAGGGCTCGATCCTGTGCTTTGTCGGGCCGCCGGGCACGGGTAAGACCTCCATCGGCAAGTCCATTGCACGCGCTCTGGGCCGCAAGTACATCCGCGTCGCCCTGGGAGGCACGCGGGACGAGGCGGAGATCCGCGGACATCGCCGCACCTACATCGGCTCCATGCCGGGCCGCATCATCAGTGCGCTGCGCAAGGCCGGGTCCAACAACCCTGTCTTCATGCTCGACGAGGTGGATAAGCTCGGCGCCGATTTCCGCGGCGACCCCGCCAGCGCGCTGCTGGAAGTGCTTGACCCCGAGCAGAACTTCACCTACACCGACCACTACCTGGAAGTCCCCTTCGACCTGTCGAAGGTCCTCTTCATCTGCACGGCGAACTTCCTCGATCCCGTTCCGCCGGCGCTGAAGGACAGGATGGAAGTACTGGAATTCCCCGGCTATACCGTCGAGGAGAAACTCGAGATAGCCAAGAGGTACCTGGTGCCGCAGCAGATCGAGGCCAACGGTCTCAACAAGGACCAGTTGTCCATCAGCGACGACGCGCTGACCAAGCTCGTCAGTCAGTACACCCGCGAAGCCGGCGTGAGGAACCTGGAGCGCCAGATCGCCTCCATCTGCCGGAAGGTAGCCAAGGCAATCGCCATGGAAGGGAGAGGTACCCCCACAGTGGACGAGGCGACGGTGGAGGAGCTGCTGGGGCCGCCGAAGTTCATTTCCGAAACGGCCGGACGCGTCAGCGAACCTGGAGTGGCCGTCGGACTGGCGGTGACCCCCTCGGGCGGCGACATCATATTCGTCGAAGCGGCCATGACGCCCGGGGAGGGCAAACTGACCCTCACCGGCATGTTGGGGGACGTGATGAAGGAAAGCGCCCAGGCTGCGCTGACTTACGTCCGCGCCCACGCCGAGGGGCTCGGTGTGGATCCGGCCATCTTTGGCAAGAGCGACTTCCACATCCACGTGCCGGCCGGCGCCATTCCCAAAGACGGACCGTCCGCCGGCGTCACCATGGCCGTCGCCCTTGCGTCGCTGTGCGGCGGCAAGAAGGTCAAGCACGACGTCGCGATGACGGGCGAGATAACCCTGCGGGGGAAGGTGCTGCGGGTAGGGGGGATGAAGGAAAAGGTGCTGGCCGCTCGGCGCGCCGGCATCGAAACCGTCGTGCTTCCTCGGCACAACGAGAATGACCTGGTAGACGTCCCCGACTACGCCAAAGACAAGCTGGCGTTTGTGCCCGTTGACGAAGTCGAGGAGATCTTCGCGGTCGCTTTCGAAGACGGGCCCGGGTGATCGGGCCGCCGCGCGTGCCCCTGGCTTGACAACGCAACGGGCCATAGCATAGATTGGTCGGAGCGGTGCGCCCGTAGCTCAACTGGATAGAGCGACGGCCTACGGAGCCGTAGGTTGGGGGTTCGAGCCCTCCCGGGCGTGCCACTCTTTCCTTGATGCAACCCCCTTCTCTGTAGTATAATATGACTGTGGCAATGGAGCAGAAGTTGCGACCATAGGCCATTTTGATAGCACCAATTGATAGCACTCTGACCTTACAGGAGCTGTACATGGCAGACATATGGTGGTATGAGAAGCGGGGATGCTGGTGTGCGGATGTCCCCAGTATTGAAAAAGCTGGCAAACGAGCCCGCCTGTATCTGGGCACGGACGAGAACGAGGCGAGGCGAAGGTTCCACGAGCACATGGTCACTTACCATGCTCACAGGCCTACCGGGCAGAGCGAAGGCGACTCTCTGAGTCTGTTCTCTTTGATGGCCCGTTTCCTGCAGTGGACCCAGACGAACCTAAGCGAATCTACTTATGGCACCTATAGGTGCCATCTCAGAACCTTCATAGAGGAACATGGAGGAAGACCTGCAGCGGACATTGGCCCGCAGGACGTCGAGCAACACAAGGCCGCGATCAAGAACAGGGGGTGTAAACCCAGGACTATTAACATCTTCGTTCAGTGCATCAAAAGGTTGTACAACTGGGCTGTCGAGCAGGGCCTCCTGGTCGACAATCCCATCAAGAACGTGAAGCGCGTTCCGAGGGCGCCATTACAGGACAGGAGCGTTGCCGCCGCCCCCGTGGACCTCTTCCTGCAATATGCCCACCAGGGCGAACCGCTGGGCGACATCTGCGAGGTGCTCTTCCTGACCGGTATGAGGGTCGGGGAACTGCTCAAGCTCGGGTGGGACGATATCGACTGGGATCAGAAGGTAGCCCGCATCTACGACCACAAGACCGCCGGAAGAGGAGAACAGCGCCCCAGGACCATTCCCCTAAATGACCGCGTCCTGGAAATACTTCGAGCCCAGCAGAAGGTGGCTGACACGGTTTTCACGAATACGGCGGGAAAGCCGTTTACGCGCAGCGCCTTGAAGTGCCGTAAGGACAGGCTTGAGCGAAAACATGCCGACATGCCACACATAACCTTCCATCAATGCCGCCACACCTTTGCGACAAGATTGGCGAGGGCAGGTGTTCCCGAACGGGTTGCTCAGGAGATCCTCGGCCACTCGTCCAGGCTAACGACCCGCTACTACACGACTACACCACTGGACGAAATGCTGGACGCTGTGAGTCAAATCAACGGTCATTCCAACCGGGAGTCCTGATCAACACACGCTCCAACCCCACGCCGTAGGGCGAACTTACCTCGGGCAAACTGACCGCATGGACCCCTCTCCACCTCGCGCCGGGTCTGTTCTACTTCTCCTGACCGAACTCCCGCTCCCTGGGGATCTCACCGAACTGGAGCTTCGGGAAACCTAGCTCCTCCTGAAGGCACAGGGCGCCCGCGTGGTGGCGGTCTGGACCTTGGAGAAGAGCGAGGCCACGCGCCGAATGTGCGAGGGACTGGGCTTCAAGGAACTCACCCGCATGGTCCATTACAGCGTGGACTGTTAAGCACCGTGCCGATGCACACGACGTTCTCGCTCCAGGGACGAAATGGCGGTCATTTGCGAAACCCCCGAGATCGACGCGATGGTCTTCTCATTGTACCAGCGCGAAGAGCTTCTCCGCGTAAGACCCAATGAGTTCTCGAAGGGCGAGCTTGCTGCGCCACTCCTGTGGAATAGCCGAATCCCCGTAGAACGCTCCTGCCAACTGGCCGTAGACTGCACCAGTCGTGTCGGCATCGTCTCCCAAGTTCACGGCCAACAGAGTGCCTTGGCGGAACTCTTCAGACTGGCTGAAAGCCCAAAGGGCAGCTTCGAGCGACTCAACGACATAACCGGTCCCGCGGATTTCGGGAGGATTGCGATACTTGAAGGAACCAGAAGCGATCTCCGCTATCTTCGGACTGAGTGGGGCTTCGTCCCACATGCCGGGATCAGGTTCGTAGTGATCCGCCAGAAGTTCTTCCTTCGGGCCACCCCGTAAAGCTCCCACGAGTAGAGCACCGAAATAGCGGCAAGCGTCGACCGCTTCTCGCGCACCGTGTGTAGTCCTGGAGCTGTCGCCCGACATCCGAACGGCCTGATCGGGCTCTTGGGCGAAGAACATGGGCACAGGCGCAAGCCGCATGAGGGATCCGTTGCCCGCCGTCATAGGGTCGCTCGCCCCGCAGTATGGCTCTCCTGTGCGTTCAAACCGCGCTGCGCTCCCTCTCGCCAGCCCTCCGGGTTTGGCCCAGAACGCGATACAGGTTAACATGATGGTCGTCTGCGTTATCGAACGTCAGGTTTTGCCTAAGGAACGCACGCGTGGTCAGCGAGCGCAAGAGATGCCAGTACGTTTTCAAGGACCTCCTCGAAGAGGAGGAAGTCAGCTGCACCCGGGGAGTGTGGAAGGGATCTGATCGCTACTGCGTTTTTCACGATCCCGGGAAGAAGACCGAGAAAGCGAAGGAGGAGTTCACCCGAGCTCTGCGAAAACAACTGGGGCCCGGTGACTTTGACTGTCGTGGGTACGAGTTCCCCCGCCTCGGCAACATGCGGATATCCGAGAGAACCATCGACGCCTTCGAGTTCACATGCCTACTGCCTGATAGCAGGACAATCCCTGATGGCGCCGACTTCCGTAGGGCGCACTTCCCGCTTGAGGTGGTGTTTTCAGACTGCAAGTTTGGGGACGCTGTCAGTTTCGGCATGGCCCGTTTCGCACAAGGGGCTAACTTCGCAGAGGCCACATTTGGGGATAAGGCCGATTTCTCGTTCTCTTGTTTCGGAGGGTGGGCCAACTTCCAAGTTGCCGAGTTCGGCTCCGAGGCCAACTTCTCGGTCGCACAGTTCCAGAAAGGCGGGAGCTTCTACTGGACCTTCTTCGGACCGGGAGCATGTTTCGCGATGGCTGAGTTGGGCGAGGTCGACCTGCAAGGCGCCAAATTGCCTGAAGGGCGGTTTGCAGGCTGCGATTTGAGCGAGGCGACTATCAACGCTGAAACGGACTTCACTGGACGGAAGGACGTATTAGGCGACGAGTTGTGTGCTAGGACAGGGAAGTCCGACCGCGGAGATGCCAGGTACGCCTATGCGGATGCGGAGGACGCTTACCGCCGGGTGCGGCAGTTGCTTAAAGCCCACGGCTTCTACCACTTGGCCGGTGAGTTCTACTACCGGGAGCGCGTTTGCCGGCGGAGGGGCTTCCACATTGCTCTGGTGCCGAGGTGGATGTTGCGGGGGTGCCGGCCTCTGCTCCATTCTGCCGGGACAGTTTGCTTTGTGGCCCGGGCTGGTTGGCACCGCACGGCGCACCGAACTCCCGCGTTGATTAGCTGGGTGCTACGGGCAATTGGCCTGTGCCTTGGGCGGTGTCAGAAGTCCATCCGGCGGAGCCTGGAGGCAGAACGGCGTCATAGTGTCCTGTCTTGGCTGGCAGAAGTAGCCGCGTTTGACTGGCTGTGCGGCTATGGGGAGAGGCCTGGCAGGCTGATCAAGAGGGCCGCTCTGTTCATGTTCATTTATGCGGTGGTGTATTTCTACTTCCTCAGGGACTGGGTCCTGACATCCAGCGGCGAGAAGCTGCAAGGCTTCCTCGATGCGCTGTACTTCTCGGCGGCGACCTTCACAACCCTCGGGTTCGGGGACTACGCTCCCAGGGGGAGCGACTGGGTAAAGCTCCTTGTCGTCAGCGAGGCTGCGCTGGGGGTGGTGATAATCGGGTTGGCAATGGTCACCTTTGCCCGCAAAGCTATCCGCGACTGAGCCCTGGTGTACGGGGCGTCCGTGCGCGGCGGGGTGCATGGCGCAGGCCGCCACGCGGCACTAGTCGCTTGACCTCACCACGAACGTGTACACCGACCCCGAGCTGCTTGACGTGGCGGGTGCGCTGGATGCGTTGCCAGACCTCTCCTTGGGCCATGCGCCACAAGCTGAAGAGGCAGGAAAGATCTCCTCCTGCTGATTCCCAAGGCACAGCCGCTGTCCTTCTCTCACGCCCGCCTGGACGCACGTCCAACTGGGACGGCCCCGACTGCTTGTCACCAATGAGAGGCAGGTGGCTTCGCGCAACGGCCTTCCCGCAAGGCCCGCCACAGAGAGTGGACACGTGGATCGGTGCCCGTTTACCATTGTGTGAAGTGAATCGCAGTCAGGTTGTGTTACGTTCGGGAGGAGGTCGATGCGCAAGAACTGGGCTCTGATAACCGTCTTCGCTCTTGTGCTGTTGTGGTCCGTAATGGCCCGTCGGTTGGTATCTACTGAGGTCGCCGAATTCGTTCAATCCAGCCTCCTGGCGGCTTTCGCGGCCCTGGTCGCTTTTGCCGTCCGGGCCTTGGACATCCGGCGAATCTGGCGCCAACAGGATATCAAACACCTGGCGGCCAGGCAAGTTTGTGCATTACTCGCGATCCCACCATTGTTCTTGACAACATGCCCCCGAACGCCTATACTTTCGTGGGGTGTGGTTCGCTCGACCGCCTCTGTCTCCCCGGCAGCTCACCAAGAGACGACGAATGAGCGCCAGACAACACCTGCCCGCCCGTTCCGTTCTTGCGTTCCTGCTGGCGCTCGTGCTCGCGGCTGTCGTGTGGCCTGCCGCGTCGGCCCAGGAGAATGCCGGGCCTACCACCCCCAGAGCGCAACTGGCACAACTCGCAGCCAGGTTCGAGCGGGATCGCGCTCTCTATATGTCGGAACGCTTCTCAGAAAGGGAGACAAGGGAGCAGTTCCTGAACGAGTTCTTCACCATCCTGGGATGGGATGTCGAGAACCGCAGAGAAGTCTTCCTCTACCAGCAGGACACGATCCCCGAGGCCCGGCTCAGGCTCGGGGACGCGATGCACTATGCCGACTATGCCTTCCGGGTCGATGCGCGCACGAGATTCTACTGCGAGGCGAAAGCGGCCCACAGAGACATCGACGACGCTGACTACATCTTCCAGGCGAAACGTTACGCCTGGTCGAGCATGCGGGCGGAGCTGGTGATCCTTACCGATT
>DAOVRD010000236.1 GCA_030628375.1 Planctomycetota bacterium | reverse complement strand
GGGCCTCGTGGACGGACACGATGCGCTCGATCTCAGGGATGTGGTAGCGCTTGCGCAGCGCCTCCCGCAGCACCGCTCGGGAGTCCTCGTCCAGCTCAGAAAGACTCCGGACCATCCCGATGGGCTCGTCGTTCTGCATGAGCAGAACGAACGACTCCGGCGCGGAATAGGGGAAGGCCAGCTTCGCTACGACCTTTCGCCAGGCGCCGCGGCCCTGGATCTCCACACACAGATTCTGGGATTCGTCCCTGAAGATCGTCAGGGGCTCCGGGGCTATGTAGTTTTCGTCTTCAATGGCAAGCACTTTTTCCAGGACTCCTCAAGCATTGGAAGGGGCCTTCCCGACTGGGTTGCCCTCTGGCTCGGCCGACGGCGAAGCGACGCCCTGCTTCTGCCTCACGGTAAGCGATCAGTGGTGCCCCGGCCTCCTGTGCCTGCTGCTGCGGCCCGCATAGATGGCAAAGGACCGCACCCAGCCTCACACGAACGAGGCCAGGAGAAGGAGCGAGAAGCGGGTGTCCCCTCGCTGTGTCACCGCCCGGCGGGACGTGGGCAACCCAACCCGAGCAAATGGGTTATACGGGCAGCCTCCGTTCAAAGAAGGGCAGAGAAGGGCTCAGCCGCCGTCCTTCTGGCATCCCGGAGTCGGGAGCAGATAGGGTAAAGGCCGGCCAAACCGTTTGGTGGGATTGCGAAAGATTCCAGCGGACCCTCGACCTGCACATGCGCGGCCAACCCTCCGCGATACAGGTCGTAACGACAAGTCATGTAACCGGACATTTTCATCGCCGGGCCCACTCTGCATCGCTACCTGGCCAAGCTGACACTTCACGCTTGCGCCAGAACCACGAATCCTTTCGCGCTGCATTGAGGTTGAGACTTGGCAAACGCAAAAACTGCGGATGCCCAAGCATCCACAGTCCCATCCACTATACCGACTCGCGATGGCAAAGTCAAGCAGTCGAAAAAAGTTCCTGAAAATACACAAATGGCCAAGACTGCAAGAGGGGCGGGGCATGCGGGGCACCGCCGCTGCGCTGGTTGGAAACCCCGGGCCCCCGTGATATAATCGCCCGGGGCGCGGGAAAGAGCAGAAGCCCAGCCCGTCCGGGGCCAGCGTAGCTCAATGGCAGAGCACGGCTTTCGTAAAGCCGGGGTTGAGGGTTCAAGTCCCTCCGCTGGCTCCATCCGGCTGTGAGTTCCCTCGTCCGCCGGGCTGGGAGGCCTCGTAGATGCTCACCTTCGCTCGGAGCGCCCACTCCCACAGCCTCCCCGCCAACACGTCCCACAGTTCCCGTTCCCTGGCCTCGGCGTCAAGAGAGTCCCACGTCTTCAGCAACTCGGCCCGGCCCTGGAGGCCCGTGGTGAGGCGCGTGACCTTCTCCATCTCCGTAGCGTTCTCCTGCACCTCCAGGCCCGCCACACGGCGTCCGAGCTGAATGCCTATCTCCAGCAGGCCCGCTCCTGTGGGACTGCCGGCCGCGGTCCAGCAGAATTCGGCAAGTTCGTCGGGCGGCCCCAGGATCCGGTTGCGATAATGGTATTGCCGAGGCAGAAGGGCGAGCGCCTGCCCGTAGGCGGAAGCGGCTTCGCTCCGGCCGGTTGACTCCGCCACCCGTGCATACCTGTACCACGCCCCCGGCAGACACGGGTGAAGCTCGGCAGCGCGACGGTACGCCTCCGCGGCGCTCTGCGGGTCGCCGGCCATCATGCGGGCCTCGCCAAGCATCCCCCAGTTCGCGGCATTCAAGGGGTTGAGGCCGATGGCACGCTCGATCGCCTTTGCCGCGTCCGACGTGGACGGGTCTGCCAGCCCCCACCTCGCCAGCAACGTCAGCCACGCGGCCAGCTCCCGCCATGACTCATCGTCCCATGGCACCGCCGCACATGCACGGCCGTACTCGTGCAACGCCCTCCCGGCCCGGCGTCGGAACTCAGGCGTGCGACGCACCTGCGGGGACATCCGGCTCTCGACCAGCAGCTCGCTCCTCAGGCTCTCAGCCTTCCGTCTGCCAAAGGAGTAGTCGAGGGCGCCGCGGACCGCCACCGTAGACCAGCACACCACGATTACGACGAAGGCACCGAGAACCAGAGCGGAGGGCCCCGGCGCGAGGCGCAGCTCCCGGCGAGCCGGCAGATCCCTGCTCAGCAGCAGCAGCGCCGTCAGAGCGGCTACGGTCCCGCCGATGGCCGGCACGCACATCGTGAACTCGCCCGCGCTGTGCAGCAGAAACGCCGCAAGGCCGGCCGCCAGCCCACACGCCAACGGGGACGCAGCCACGCCGTCAGCGCAGGCAAACAAGCCCACAAAGGCCGCCGCCCACACGAGGTAGATGACCAGATACGGCACCCACGGCGCGGCGGCCAACCAACGCGGTACTTCCTGGGGCGGTCTGAACGTCCCAACCATCACGTAGTCAAAGGCAAGCGCCAGCGCGGCCACACACAATGAGGCGGCCGTCAGGGGGGGCGCCCGCCCCGGATCGGCGGGTGGGGGCGGCGCACGCGCCTCCGTCCTGCCAACGGCGGCACCGCCCGGGCCCTTCAGCACCAGCGCGAGCAGAACGGCCCAGAATGCGGCGAAAAGCAGCAGCCCGACCGTCCCGGTCTCAGCCCAGAGCTGCAAGTAAAGGTTGTGGGCGGCCTGGGTCTCCTCGGCTTCCGGCGCCATCAGCATTGTGTACCACTCGCCCCAGGACCCCGGTCCTACGCCCAGAGCGGGGCGCTTCAATGCGATGTGGACGCTGGTCCGCCAGTACTGAGTGCGAACGCTGAGGGACCGAGCGAACCTGGCCGGTCCCGGCACGACGCCCGCGTACTGACCCAGCAGGATCAGCAGCAACAGCATCCCTGCCCCGCCCAACGCAAGGCCCGGATGCCTGCGGACGGACCTGCCCGCCACCAGAAGCACGAACACGGCAGAGCCGAAACAGAACGCTATCCAGCCGCCCTTCGAGCGCGTCAGGTAGATGACACCGACCACAAGCAGAAGGGCCGCCCCCCAGAGCACGATGCCGAGCACGCGCGTCCGTCCGGCGGCGGATTTCCTCGCCCGCCACCAGCCGACGGCCAGAGCCGCCAGAGGAAAGAAGGCCAGCGCGAGGAAATCCGCCAGTTGGTTGGGAGTGACAAAGTTGCCGTAGGCCCGGTCGGCTGCTACTCGCGCCTCGAGGTCGGCGAACTGCGGTCCCGGGGTGCCGACGGCCGTCTCGAAGAAAACGGGCGCAACTTCAAGCCACCTGCGGAAAGCGGGCACGTAGAAGACGTAATGCCAGAGCCCAAAGGCGGCAAGCGCAACGGCACTGGCCAACAGACAACTGAGGAAGAAACGACGGGAGGGCTCGCCGTCGGCCATCTGCAGGAGAAGGAAGGCCGTCAAACCGTAGGTCGCAAAGGCCAACCACCACCGCAGACCGGCAAACCAGTTCTCGGCAAGCAATGACGACACCAGGGCAGCCGCCATGAAGGCGCCGAACACCAGGCCCGGCCAGCCGAACCTGACGTGGAGCCGCCCCTCCAGCAACTGGCCCGCAAGCCACAACAACATCGCCATCAACAGCACAAGCGCGAACACCGCCACGGGGGCCAGCGCGTAGAGGAGGCCGGAGCTGATGGGCCGGTAGAACAGAACCAGGCCCACCAGGCAGACGGCGGCGCCGTGAAGGACGGGGGCCAGATGCGTCGAAGAGCCGCAGGGAGCGCCCGAGCCGTCCGGACTCTGTAGTTGCTGTGCAGTCACTGCCGGCAGGTCACTCTGTACGGGGAGCCGAGATGCCGCCGCATCATGATGCGGCCGCATTGTAATGCCGCCGCATTATAGGTGGTGGAAGTCGGCCGTCCAAGTGACCGCAGGACGCCCGTGAGGGCGAGCGTGAACCGACTGCGGCGGCTTTTTGATTTTCCCAGCGCCACCGGTATAATCAGGGACCTCTAATGGCGTTCGTCCGCCTTGTTCCCAGCAAGTCCTTGATCCGGAGTTCGCCGTTGACTGTGCGATCGCCAGGGGAAGGTGTGGACCGGGAGCAGGACCTGATCGAGGCCGTCACCGTCTGCCTCGAGGAGGGCGCTACCGATCAACTGAAGGACATGCTTACCAGCGTGCCCGCGGCCGACGTGGCAGCCGTGTTAAGGGAGTTGGGCTCCGACATGCCGGCGGAGGTGTTCCGTCTCCTGGACGCCGACTTCGCGGCTGAAGTGCTGGACGAGCTTGACGAGCAGACCGTCCACATAATCGCTGCCGCCGCCCCCACACGTCTGCGTGAAGCCGTCGAGAGAATGGAGCCGGACGAGGCCGTGGACGTGCTGGAAGTGTTGCCCGAGAAGCAAGCGGAGGCCATTCTCGACGCGTTCCCGCAGGGGCAGGCGACCGCCGCCGAGCGTCTTCTGACCTACCCTCCGGATACGGCCGGCGGGCTGATGACCACCGAGTTCGTCCTGCTCTACCAGGATGTCACGGCCCGGAAGGCAATCGAAATCACTCAGCGCAGCCGCGAAACCGAGACCGTGGCGCACCTGTTTGTGGCAGATCAGAACGACCGACTGGTCGGCCACCTGCCGCTGCAGCACCTGGTGTTCGCGCCGCCCGAGCAGCGGGTCGGCGAGCTGATGGAGGAATACCCGCACGCAGTCTCCCCCGACACCGATCAGGAAGAGCTTGTCCGTGCGGCCACCAAGTACGACCTGGAAGTCGTTCCCGTCGTGGAGGACAACGGGAAGCTCATCGGGCTGGTGACAGTGGACGACATCCTGGAAGCGGCCCAGCAGGAGATGGACGAGGACATGTACCGCCTGGCCGGCACCGGGGAGCGAGATCCGGTGCATGCCAGCATCTACCGCAGCACGCGGCTCAGACTGCCCTGGCTGCTTCTGTCGGTGCTGGATGGCCTGTTCATTGCCTTCGTCGTGAGCCGTTTCGAGGGCACCCTGCGGGTCATCCAGCTCTCGTTCTTCATTCCGTTGATCCCCCTTATGGGCGGCAACGTGGCCATCCAGGCCTCCACCATCGTGGTGCGGGGCCTTGCCCTGGGCCACATACGCCGGCGCATGCTCTCGCGGTTCCTCCTCAAGCAGCTCGTCATCACGCTGCTGCTGTCCCTCTGTTGTGGGGTGACGGCAGGACTGCTGGGTGCGGTGTTTGTGGGCACCGGCGCGCGGATAATGATGGCCGTCGGGTTTGCGGTCTGTATCTCCATTGTGGTGGCCGGGATGCTCGGCATGACGCTCCCGCTGGCCTTCAACGCAGTGGGACTTGACCCGGCGGTCAGTGCCGGGCCCTTCATCACCATGCTGAACGACCTGTTCTGCATCAGCATCTACCTTGTGCTCGGAATGCTCATCGCGTGAGGGCGGGGGAGTTCGCAATGAAGAAGAACTACATGTTCACGCCCGGGCCCACGATGGTTCCGTCCGAGGTGCTTCTGGCCGAGGCCGCGCCCATGATCCACCATCGGACGCCCCAGTTCTCCCACATAATGGGCGAGGTGGTGGACGGGTTGAAGAAGCTCTTCGGCACCAGGGAGGACGTTTACCTGATCATGGGCACCGGAACCGCAGCGATGGAGGCCGCTGTGGCCAACATCTGCTCCCCAGGAGACAAGGCGGTCTGCGCCGCAGGCGGCAAGTTCGGGGAACGATGGGCCGGACTGGCCGAGGCGTACGGGTGCAACGCGGTGAGGATCGAAGTCGAGTGGGGCAACTCCCTCACCGTCGCACAAGCCGAAGCAGCGCTGAAGGACCACCCCGATGCGCGCGCCCTCTACATCACCCAGTCCGAGACTTCCACAGGCGCACTGACGGATGTGGAGGCCATCGCGCAACTCACGCGCGAAAGCCGGACCCTCCTGGTCGTGGACGCCATCACCGGCATCGGCATCCACCCGTTCAAGATGGACGACTGGGGCGTGGACGTCGTAGTCAGCGGCTCCCAGAAGGGCTGCATGATCCCTCCCGGCCTGGCCTTCATAGCCGTCTCCGCTCGGGTGTGGGAGATCGTGGAGGCGTGCAGCTCGGCGCGCTACTACCTGGACTTGCGCGCCATGAGGAAGAACTGGGAGAACAAGGCCACGCCATTCACCGCCGCCGTATCGCTCGTGCGGGCCCTGCACAAGTCGCTCCAGATGATCTTCGAAGAAGGCCTGGACGAGGTGCACGCTCGGCACGCCCGGCTGGCCGGCGCGGCCCGGGCAGCCGTTCGGGCGATGGGGTTGGAGTTGCTGCCCCGTAATCCCGTCAACGGCCTGACTGCGGCCTACGGACCCGAAGGGATGGACACGGGAGACCTGATCAAGCTCATGCGCGACAAGTATGGCGTTACGATGGCGGGCGGGCAGGGCGGACTCAAGGGCAAGATCTTCCGCATCGGACACATGGGCTACGTCAGCGAGGAGGACCTTCTGGTCGGCATCGAGACCCTGGAGAAAGCGCTCAAGGACCTCGGCTACGATTCCCCCCTGGGGGCCGGGCTGCGGGCTGCCCGGGAGACCCTGGCCTGACGGCAATTATGAATCTTGTCCGCTGTACGGCGGATAAAAATTATGAATTATGAATTGGAGTTTCGGTGGCTCTGTCGCCGACGCGCCAAAGCCGCTATGGCGATGGCGCGTGGTGGATTG
>DAOVRD010000282.1 GCA_030628375.1 Planctomycetota bacterium | reverse complement strand
CTGGGGGCGCTGCGCCGGCAGACGCTGGTCCCGCCCGACCTCGGCCTCAACGTCGAGCAGATGGAATGGAACGTGCGCGTGCCCGTGGGCTATGGGCTGGCGACGGTGGGCGGCAACATGGGCAAACCCGTCGGCCAGGTTGCCGAGGCGCAGAGCCTGGCGGGCCAACTTCTGACGCCGGTCCTGCGCTTTCTGAAGGCACACGCGGGCTGGATCGTCGGGTTCCTCATGTTGATCGCTTTGTGCGCCGTCCTGGCCTTTCTGGTCTGGGTGATCAGCAAGTTCGGACTCGCGCGCGCGGTCGTCCGGACGAGCCTGGGCCTGCTCATCGTGGCCGTCGTGGTGGCCGTCGTGGTGCTCGTTCTGGCGACCTTGCTCATGCCCGCCCTGAGCCGTGCGAGAGAAGAGGCACGGATGCCCAGCCAGCGCTCCGACCTTCACAATGTGGGCCTCGTCATCGCCATGTACAGGCGAGACCATGGTGGCGCTTTCCCCCCTTCCGTGGGAGCGTTGTTCACCGAGGGATACCTGGATGATCCTGACTTCATGGAATGGGAAGGTCAGCAACTGGTCTATCAGCCGCAGGAACCCGGGGCGCCGGATGATGCCGTCGTCGCCTACTACTGGCCGCCAGGTGAGGGAACCAACGTTCTGTATAACGACAACTCGGTGGACTACGTCTTGCTGGACGAGGCAGGCGACCTTGTGGAACCCCGTAAGGGCGTTCTGCTCGCACGCGCAGGAACCCCGGCGCCGGCTGGGGGGCCCGTCGCAATGGCCGCGAGGAAGGGGTTCGCCGGCGTTGCCCTGAAGGCGGAGGAACTGGAGCAGGCGTTCCAACTGGAGGAACAGACGCGCGTGGTCGAACGCAAAGCCCTCCGCGGCGGCGCACAGGTGCAGGCCCGCGCCGAACTGGTTGACCAGGCCCTGGTTGAGGCGAAGCGCGAAAAGATCGAGGCTGCCATCGAGAGGTACAAGGCCGAGCACGGCGGCCAGCAGCCCGAATCCCCGGATGCTCTGGCGCCCTACATCGGGGACAAGCGCCTGGTGGATGCACTGGACGCGTCGATGCTGGCGCTGGGCAAGGCGCGCGCACTCGCAAGAGCCGCAAGCCAGAGCTCCAACCTTCACAATGTGGGCCTCGGCATCGCCATGTACAGGAAAGACCATGGTGGCGCTTTCCCCCCTTCCCTGGCAGGATTGTATACCAACGGATACCTGAACGATCCTGACTTAATGAAATGGGAAGGTCAGCAAATGGTCTATCGGCCGCAAGAACCCGAGGCCCCGGACGACGCCATCGTCGCCTACTACTGGCCGCCTAAGGACGGCGGAGCCAACGCACTGTACTGCAATATGAGGGTCGACTGGGTGGACCTCGACAGGGCGGCACGTCTTGTGAACCCGTACACGAGCGAGGTCATTGCAACGGCCCGTGGGACAAGGGTCCGCGCCGCCGGTGAGCTGCGCGAAAAGGTCAGCGCAGAGGTCGCCCAGAGGGACCAACTGGCCCAGACCCGTTACAGCCTCGGGATGGAGTTCATGAAGCAGGGCGATTACGACCGGGCCGCGGAGAATCTGCGCCGCGCCCTCAACCTGAAGAAGGATTACAAGGAGGCCGAGCGCCAGCTCGCCCAGACAGAGGCGCTTCGGCTGGCCACGGCCAAGCAAGCCGCCGAAGCGGCCAAGGCTGCCGCAATGCCGGGCGCACCCAAGGGCGGAGTTGGGGGGGCCGGCTTCATGGTCGCAGACACGTCCGCCCGCCAGCGCGGGCGGTTGGAGGACATGGCGAATCGCCTCACCCAGCAGGAGCAAGAACTCGCAGCGGGCGAGGCAGAGGGCACTCGGGGCGTTCTGGTCCTTGGCGACCAGCCTGTTGACGCCAACGGGGACGCCCTGGCCTTGGGCGAACGGCTTGCAGCGCTGGCGGCAGCCACGCCGGCCGAGCCGGCAACGGTCCTGGTTCCCGAGCAATCGAGAATGCCGTCACGGGCACAAAGGGCATCGCTTGTGAAGCAGCTTGGAGGCGGACGCAGCGTGGGCGCCCTGCCCATCGCGATTGACTTCCCGATGCCCGCGACCACGTCCTATCAGTTCATCAAGCCGTTCCTGGGCCGCGTTGCCGCCACGGTGTCTTTCCGTCCGCTGGGAAGGCGGACGGCGATGCTCATCGAGTTGGCCCTGGCGGTGTGCGCGCTGCTGGGCTACGTCCTCATCAGGGCGCGGCGTCCCTCGGCGGCAATCACCTTCGGCGGCGCGGTACTGACTGTCGCGGTCGTTCTGCTCTTCGCCGCCTCCCCCGCCGTTGCGCCGCTCTTTGCCAGCACGCTGCTGGCGATGGCCGCCTGTTTCGGGGCCGAGGCCATAAACGCCTCGGTAGCGAAGGTCCGCAAGTCCAGAGCGAGGGGGGCGTGACCGTGGCGAAGCCAAGGCGAATTGCCGCCGTTATGGTCGGGCTCCTGACAGTGGTGGCGCTGGCACTGACCGTCGCATCGTGCGCCAGGCACCTGCGGGAGGATGCGGTCAGGTCAGCGCGCAGGGCCAGCATGCACAGCACCGGGCTCGCCATGGCGATGCATCGGCAAGAACACGACGGCGCGTACCCGACGAAACTGGACATTCTGATTGAGGAAGGCTATGCGGAGGGGCACTGCTGTCCCCTGAAAAGATGGCCTGAACTCGGATGGCAGTACGTCATACCCGGGTCGGATGCGGACGACGAAGTAGTCCTCTTCTATTGGCCGCCCGTCAAGGGCAAGGTCGAAGTGCTCTTCCAGGACCTGGATGTGCGAATCATACCAGTTGACGATGACGGCAACCTGGTGAACCCGCGAAGCGGCGAGATAATTCGACAAGCGAACCAACCCCAAGGATCTCTAACAGAATGAACCGCAGAGTGCGCAGAGCTCGCAGAGGCAATTCAAGAGACAAGGCCACAAGGCCGGTCTCGTCCTCGGCGTTCTCGGCGTCCTCGGCGGTGAATCCTTTGTGTTACGAACTCTAAGCAACGGAGAGTTGAAGATGGCAAGACGGACCTATGCCGCGCTGCTGTGGTGTGTCCTCATGGTGCTGTGCAACGTGGCCGCGGGTGAGGAGGTCAAAAGCCTGGCGGAAGTGATCGTCCCGCCGCCCCCGGAGGCGCCGAACTACGTGGTGGAAGAAGTGAAGGTACAGGCCGCTCCGGAGGCGGGCGCGCTCCAGGGCACGATGTCGGTGCGCGTGCGCTGCCTGACCGGCGAGGAGACGTGGGTCCCCCTGTTCAAAGGGAACGTCGGGATCCTCGCCGCCAGGGCGTCGGGCGGCGGGCTGTTCGGCACTGCGCCGATGCCCATGCGCCGTCAGGACACCATCGGCGTGCTGCTGGCCGGCAAGAGCGAGTATGCGCTGGAGTTCGATTTCGCAACGCCCCTCACGCGCGACCGCCAGACCAGCTCCGCCCCCATACCCATGGTGCCGGCGCTGAGCGGCGTATACGAGATCACGCTCGAGGGCGAGAACCTGGAGATCAAGCTCGAACCCGACGTGCCCTATCAGCAGAGGGCCGCCGCCGGTCAGACCGTCATCACCGTCTACGGAACGGTCGAGGAGACGCTGCAACTCCAGTGGAAGCCGGGACCCGAGGTGCGCGAGGTGGAGACCATCGCTTTCGCGGAGCAGAACATGCTGCTGGACATCTCGCCGGGCCTGCTGCGCATCGAGACGGAGATGGACTACGTGCTCCTCCAGGGCCGGATGACCGAGGCGCAGGCCCGGATGCCCCACGGCTATTCCCTGCTCAAGGTGGAAAGCGACAACATGCGGAGTTGGGACGTCCGGCAGGACGACACGGAAGCGCAAACTCTGACCGTGAGCCTGCTGGAGCCCACGGACAGCCGCTTTCACCTGAAGCTCGTTCTGGAGAAGACGCTCGATCCGGTTCCGGTGGAGATCGAAGCGCCCCAGATCGTGGCGCTGGGCGTCGCCCGCGAGAAGGGGGCCGTGGCCGTGGCCGTTGAAAAGGGCCTGCAAGCGGAGATCCTGGCAAGAGAGAACGTGGGGCAGGTGAACCTGTCGGAGATGCCCGAGTCGTTCCGGAATTTGAAGGACCGTTTCAGCCTGGGTCTGAAGTACCTGGCGCGTCCCTTCCGGGTGAAGTTCCGGGTCTCCACCATCGAGCCCAAGGTCTACGGCGAAGTGTCGTGTCTGACGGTGGCGTCGTTGGAACGCCTCCGCCAGCACTGGGACGTGCAGTATGAGATCCGCAACGCCGGCTTGTTCCAGCTCAAGCTCCGCC
Organism: Planctomycetota bacterium; assembly: GCA_030628375.1. GTDB lineage: Bacteria > Planctomycetota > Brocadiia > SM23-32 > SM23-32 > DAOVRD01. The sequence continues at coordinate 1,163 of DAOVRD010000282.1, read as the reverse complement.
TTGCCGCCGGCATGAAACTGATCAGCCTGCGCGGCGAGAACATCAACAACCAGAGCCTTGACCCGGCCACGAACGTCCTCACGGTTGACCTTCGCTCCAAGGCCGAAGGGAGCTACCAACTGAGCCTTCAGACCTCCAGCGACATCGAAGACCCCCAGGCCGCCGTGGTGCCCTCGCTGGAACTGCTGGGCGCCGAGCGCCAGTGGGGCACTATGGCCATGTCCGCCGACTCGGGCATCGCCGTGGAGACGAAGGCCCTGACCGGCATCAGCCAGATAGACATCGCGGAACTGCAAGCCATGCGGGCGCTGCAGCAGATGATCGTCGCGCAGAGAGCGCCGGCGCCGCTGCTGGCCTTCCGTTACCTGAGCTTTCCTTACAAGCTCGAACTCACAGTGAGTCACGTCAAGCCGGAGCTGAAGGTCGAGCCGCTGCACCTGGTCCAGATCACGCGCAAGAACCTGCGGTACTACTCTGCCTTCGACTACCGCATCAAGAAGGCGGGGGTCTTCCAACTGCGCCTTCACGTGCCGCCGGAATTGCGCGGCAGCCTTACGGTGACGGGCGAGAAGGTCGAAGACTACTCCTACGACGCATCGGCGAGCACGCTCACCATCCAGCTCACCGAGAAAGCGATGGACGAGCTGAGCATCGAGTTGGAGACTGAGGTGCTTCTGAGCAAGGAACTGCCCAAGCCGGGCGAGTCGGACGTCTTCGCCATCCCGGCGATCTACACGCTGGACTGCGAGCAGGAGCGAGGCTACATCGCCCTGGCGACTGACGAGAGCATTCGGCTCAAACGCGCGGAGGACGGCGGATCGCTGCACGACGTGGACGTGCAGGAGATGCCGCCGGCGCTGCTGCAGCGGGCGCCCAACGCCAAGCTTGCATTCCGCATCGTCGAATCGCCCTGGGACCTGAGCGTCGAGGTCAGCAGCATCTCGCCCAAGATCACGGCACAGACCTTCAACTACGTGCGGTTCGGCGAGGACTACCTGATGGGCACGTCCACCGTGGAGTTCACGATCCAGTACGCGGGGGTCGAGGAGTTCCTGGTGCGCCTTCCCGAGGGCATCACCGAGCCGAACATCCGCGGAGAGAACATCAAGATCCAGGAAAAGGTCGAGGAAGAGGAGCCGGGGCCCGGCGAACTGTGGCGCGTT
>DAOVRD010000334.1 GCA_030628375.1 Planctomycetota bacterium | reverse complement strand
CGGCGCGGTATAATCGGCTTGTTCGCAAGCACTGACCGGTTGCGGGAGGACACACGAGAATGCTCAGTGCCACATTCCGCAAAACCCCGCAGGGCACGATGGACCTGGCCGGCGAGGCGACCACGCTTCCTGTCGAAGTCGAACGGAAAGGTTCGAAGATCCTTGCAGCGGTGCTGGTCGTATTGGGAGTTCCTTTTGGAGTCGGGGCCGCGATGGCCATTGCCTCAGTAGCCAAGGGCGGAACCGGCCCGCTCGTCGCGGGAGGCGTATTCGGGGTCGTGTCCGCCGCCTTGTTCATCGGGGCCGCGCACTGCTGGGTCTCCCGGCATGAGTGGACCTTCGCGGCGGACGGCGTGGAGCATCGCTGGCGGGGCCTGCGCGGCTGGCGGCAGTGGACCGAGCCGATGGCGGCGTACAGGGGGATCCTATGCAAGGAGGAATACCACAGCGGCGGAAAGAACAGCCCCTCCTATACCCTCTACCTGCTGTTCCTGGAACACGGCACGGACCCGAAGAAGACCGTCCAGTTGTATTCCTCGCGCTCATCGGAAGGCTTCCGCGCAAAGCACGAGCACTACGCGCGGCTGTTCGGCCTGCCCGTCCTCATACCGACCGAAAGCGGCATCCAGGAACGCGCGGTCGAGGACCTGGACAAATCCGTCCGCCAGCGCGTGGCCGAGGGCACGCTCGAGGTCACCTTCGACCCCATGGCCGGTCCCCCGGGGGCGCGCCTCGCCATAGCCGTCAAGGGGGACGCGCTGATTATCTGGACGCTCTGCGGGCCGCTGGGCAGGGCCGGCAAAGTGGTCGGTCCCATCCTGCTTCTTGCGGGCCTTGGCTTCGCCGTCGGTGGGCCTTTTGCTGGAGAAGGGGCGCTCACTGTGCTATGGACCATCGGCGGCATCCTGGAGACGGCGGGCCTTGTGCTTACGTTCGGCGACCGGTCCTTCCGGCAGGAGCTTCTGCTTTCGCCGAAGGAGATGCGCAGTCGGTGGCGAACGCCTTTCGGTATGTTCGGCGTGAGGGTTGTCTCCGCCAACGAAGTCGAAGAGGTGGTAGTGCGCACCCCGACCGGCAGCCGGGGATTCACCATGGTGCAGGCCATCGGCGACCGGGCCACCGTGAGCTACGGCATCGGCCTGACCAAGGCCGAGAAGGAATGGGTGCGCGACTGCATCGTCGCCGTTATCAGCAAGTGACACACGGCTCGGCAGCACGGAAGAACATGGACGAGGAGACATGAAGGAACTCCTGCCGGAGAATTGGGTCTGCTATCCGAGCGACTGGCAGCCGCTGTTCGACGAGTGGGCCAACGAGTACGCCGAGTGCTGCACGCTGGCCGAGGCGGTCCAGCTCGGCGAGCACCGGGTGCTGGCCCTGACCATCGCGCGCAGGCACCACCCGCACGAGTTCGAGAACCGGCTGCTCGTAGCGGTGCCGCACGGCATGGAGCCGGCCGGCACGGCGGCGTGCGTGGACTTCGCGTGCGAACTGCTGACGGGCAAACACCTCAGCGGCCAGCCGTCCGACCTGCGCAGGGAGCAGATACTGGACAACCTGCTCATCACCGTGATGCCGGACACCAACCCGCAGGGCCGCTCCCGCAGTCCCGTCACGGTCTGGGACGGCACCCATGACAACGACTACTGGCAAGGAGTCTCGTTCGGCATTGCGCAGGACGGCGGGCGGTTCGGGCGTTACCCGGAATGGCGCTTCAGCGAACACAACCCGCAGCAGGTGGGCATCGTCTACGAGCAGCTCAGCGCCGACATCTGGGCCGAACCCAACACCAACCGCTCGTCCACTCACTGCCGCATGGTGGACAGGCTCTACCACCGATACGCGCATACGCACTTCCTCGACCTGCACCAGCACGCCTACGATGAGGCCGTCATTCTGCCGGCGGTCTTCGATGAGCTGGACGAGGCCGATCGGCAGCAGTTGATGGAGTGGGCTGAAGCCATCCTTCGCGCCTGGCGGGACATGGGACTGACGCCCCGGCCCGAGCCTGCCAGGCCCTATCCGGGCACGCAAAGGGAACAGTACTTCCGCGACTTCTCCGCGGGCCGATGCCCCGGCATGCTGAGGCTCTCGATTGAGGTCCTCAACAACCGCAAGCTCAAGTCCGGCGAATGCGCCTCCGCCGCCGAGCAGTGCCGCCGGTCCAGGGCGGCCGTCGTGGCGACGGTGATGCACCTGCTGGAAGGACGCTGAGAACGGCCTGACAGGAACTCACCACCGAGGCACAGAGGACACAGAGAGACGGCAATTATGAATTGGAGTTCAGGGCGCTTTCCGCCAGACGGATAGGCGGACTACTCGTTGCCTCTGAGGTATCTTCGCCGGCTGCGTGGGGTCCATTTCCTGTGCGGGGCATGCCTTAGCCGGCGGACCTGTGGAGGCGACAGTACTGTCACCCCGGGTACTCCGGGAGAGGCATGTATCCGTCAGGTACCGGTAAGTAGTCGCCGCCGCCCACAAAGACATTCTCCACGGCGTTGTGGACGAAGGTATTGTCCCGGTCCCACGAAAGGGGAATTGGCGGTCCTTGAATCACCAGGCCGTACTTGTTCAGTTTGGATACGGTGTTCTGGATCAAGCCGTCGCAGTTGATGTAGTGAATGCCTGCCCGATCACAGGTATGGACGAGGCAGTTGTCAACCTCGACGAAGGACGAGCACTCCTCGGGCTCCTCGGACACCTCGGACTTGGCCAGCAGGCCCTCTGCGATCTCGCTGCTGAAACCGGGAGCTTTTGCCGCGCGCACCCGCTTGATCTCGGTGTCCCGCACGGCCACTTGCCCGACTTCCAGCAGAAGGATGCCCGCCAGCTTGTTGTTCCAGAACTCGCAGTCGATGATCTCCACGTCCTGCGCACTGCCAACGATCGCCAACCCCCCCCAGTCATTGTGCTGGAACTTCGTGCCGATGATCCTGATGGGTTCATCGGACTCGACGATATTGAACACCAAGAGTCCTGTGCCCGTGGCATCGGCCACCAAATCGTTCAGCAGTTCCAGCCCTGTGATCTCGATAGCACAGATCCCGTTCCAGTCAACATGCCGGATAATGCTGTCATGCACAGCGAGATCGCTGAAACTCCCGAAGATGCCCTGTCCGACATGCAGAATATGGACCTGCTTGATCAGGACTGACGCAGGAAGAGCATCCCCCCCATTGCCGCTCCCCTTCTTGCCCTTGATGCCGAATGCCCCGTTGCGGATCTTCATGTCCCTCACCGACCCGCCACCGCCGGGACCGAACGTGATGACCGCCTCCGCAGGATCGTCACTCCGCATCTCGGTGGCATCGTGGCCATCCATGCCGTTGCCCACAATGTGAAGCGTCTTGCCGACGATGGTCACCGCCTCAGTGTAGCGCTGAGGTCCGAGCCTGATGGTACTTCCGCTCGGCAGTGCATCGATCGCTGAGCCGATGCTGGAGAATTCCTCGCTCGGCACGTCCACTTCACGCGGCTCCTCAGGGCCTGGGGTAATGGCATTGGCCAAGACCGCTGGCGGGGCGCTGCAGATTAGAGCTGCCCAGCAGATTAGAGCGGCCAGTATGACGCTCGCACATATCTTCGACATGGTAGATTCCTCCCCATCTGCAGACTCTCGTCCTCTCCGCACTTGCTAAAGCATGCCAGTCGAACATCGGGGTGTCAAGTGCAAACGCCGGTCGAAAAGCGCGGCGGGGGCGGGACATGGGACTGACGCCCCGGCCCGAGCCTGCCCGCCTGCGGCGGGACACCAAAGAGCACGAAGAAAGGCATAGAAGACAACCCGGGCCATTCTGTTCTCCGTTTTCCTTCGTGTCCTCGGTGTTCTTCGTGGTGCTGAAGAACGTTGGCGGACCTATGCCAGGCCGCTTAGCGGTAGCGGGCGAAGTAGTCCTTCTGGCGGTACTCCCGGACCATTGCGGCGTCGAGGGGGTACTGCCCGTGCTTCCTGGCCGCCTGGACCATTGCCTTGTAGTTCTCCGGCCTGACGGCGGGATGGATGCTGTTGGACGAAGCGAGGATCAGCCCGCCCCCCACTGCTCCCTTGGCCAGGGTCTCCTTGACGGCTTCGACCACCTCCTCGGGTGTGCCGCGCGAGAGGAGTTCGCCGCAGTCCACGTTGCCGGCCAGGGCGATCCTGTCGCCGTAGGTCTCCTTGACCCGCCCGATGTCCATCCCGGCGGCGGGCTCGATGGGATCCAGCACGTCAATGCCGCTCTCAACGATCATGTCCAGGATAGGCCAGAGCTGACCGTCGGTGTGTTTGAGAAACGGCACGCCCTTCTCCTTCGCCACGTCCACTGCCTCCTGGAGGTAAGGCAGGACGAACCGTTCGAAGTGCTCGGGAGACATGATCGGCCCGTGGTTGTGCGCGTAGT
>DAOVRD010000304.1 GCA_030628375.1 Planctomycetota bacterium | reverse complement strand
GGGTAATCCCATTCCTCGGGCGTGTCGAGGTAGAAACCGCTCAGCCAGCGCTTCTCGCCTGCATCTTTGCGCACCGGGTTGTGGAAGCGTTCGAGAAGCGGCGTTGAGCCGGCCGCTCCCATGTTCGCCAGCAAGCGCGTCACCAGGCAGCTTGCGCGGCGGTAGGTGCGCTTGAGGTTGCGCTGCTGGCTGAACTCAAACAGCCAGTGGTCCTCGCCCGCCGCGAAATCGCCGTTCTCCAGCAAGTCTTCGGCTGCCTTGTCCGGCTCCCCGGCCGGAACGTGATCGCCCTCGTACAGGCGGAACGAACTGACCCGCAGTTGGGCCCCGGGCTGCGAGCATCTGAGGAAGACGAACAGATTCTCCGTCTCAGCCGCGTCGAACGTGACGCGCAGTTCGGCCTGTTCACCCGCCTGAAGACGGACGTCCTCGCCGCGGGCCGCCGGTTCGCCCGGAAGGTAACGGCGGCCCCACCCGGGCCGCTCCGAAAGCTCGGCGCCCACGTGGGCGGTGATGTCTGCCCCGAGGGCTTCGGCGACGACGGCGAGGGTATAGGTCCTGCCGGCTGCCGCTTGTCCGGCCCATTGGCCGAGTGTGGCGCCGCCGGGCGTCACCGGACCCAGGCTCACAAGCGCGCCCTGCCCGTCCGGGATTGGGCCGAAAGCCGTTGGCACACCCAGCGTCGGGTTGATGTCCTGCGGGAGGAGCTGACAGAAGACGACGTTCGCCCCGTCCGCCACCGCCAGGACGCCGTTGCCGACCGGCGCGGCGCCGTCAGTAACGAGCGGCACTTGGCGCGGCGCGCGGTTATGCACGTCGGCGGGGCCAACGCCTGCCAGCAGCGAGCGCGCATCGGCTGGCTCGAAGTAGGCAGCGATGTGCTCGGCGTCGTTCGTGGCGACTTCGAACGGCAGGAATGCTCTCGCCTCCTCGCCGTCGAGCCCGAGGGCGAGCACGTGGCCGCCACCAGCGAGCCACTCGGCGATCGCAGCGGCGTCGCCCGCAAGCTCGTCCGCGCCGCCAGGACCGACCACCAACACCTGATCGCTGGAAAGCATACGGCTCTCGTAGGGCGACAGTGCCAGAGCGGCCGCCTCCAGCTGCTCCCTCCCGAGAGAATCGCCGCAGTAGACCACGCTGCGCCTCGGGGAAGGTCGCCAGTCCGCAACGTACTGAAGGATGTTGCGCGCCAGGATCTCAGCCGCCGGGTCAGATTCGGTCCGCCCGCTGACGTCCATCTGGCAGAAGACGACCAGCCCCCTGCCCTCCCGGTACTCGACCAGCGGCGTATACTGCAGGCTGTAGCCGCCGTCCACGATGGGGAGGAAGTCCCCGCAAGCGGGTTTCTCGATCAGGACGGAGGCCACGTTCCCGCGGTTCCCACAGCGCCAGAGTACCGGGATGGGCAGGCCGCACCACATGATGACCTCCCCCTGCTGGGAACGACCTTCGTAGGTGAGTCTCGGTGGCACGATGGTGGCCGAGCCGTTCCAGTTCTCCAGGTGCTCGCTTTCGATTCCGGCGAGCAGCGGGTGGTCGGGCACGCGTGCAAAGACTCGCCGCAGACCATATTCGATGGCGCGCAGGCCGAAACGCTGCTCGAGGACGTCGGAGGTCTGCTCGAACAGGATGACCTTGAGCCCATCGCGAACGCGGGAGATGTCAGGCGCTGGTGCGTCCGGAGTAAGCGCGGCCTTGCCGACGATCAGCGCGTCGTAGCCGGCCAGATCCGCGTCGGGGCTGATCTCAGTGAAACGCACGCCCATGTTCCTCAGCAGGGCGGTCGTCTCGCCCTTCGGGTCCAGAAGCGCAATGCGGCCTGCATCCCCGGGGGCGGCCGGTGACGCCATCACCTGGATGGAGAAGGAATCCTTCTGGGACCTGCCGGCTCCGGCGGCGCGGGCGGGTCCGCCAAAGTCGCGGAGACCCGGGCCGCTGAAGTCCGCCGTCATCGTGAGTTCATAGCTCCCCGGAGCGAGGTCGGCAGGAAGAACAGCCCTGACAGGGACGCGCTTCTGGTTGCCGGTCTCTACGGTGACTGAGCCCTTGCCGCCAATGGGGCGCCGAAGCGCCATCGACCACGAATAGTCGCAGCGTACGGTCTGGCGAGAGTTGTTGACCACCAGCAGCTGCTTCTCGACGGTCTGCCCGGCGAAGAAGTTGTGATCCTTACCTGTAGGGGCGCCCGCCTTGCCGACGATGCAGGCCAGGAGCGGCATGTTGTTGCGAACGAAAGCATCCGCCGCAATGGAAGGCTCCCAGTCGTCGCGATCAAAGGCCAGGTCCATGCGCTCCCAGCGGTCGCCGACATAGTCGGGGCTCAGTCCCGGCCGCTGCAGGTTGTCCCAGTCGACGGGGAGGTCCTTGCGGCCGCGATCGGCGCCCGGTCTCAACGTCCAGAACTCCCCGTACGACCACTGGGCATTCGCTGACAGCCCCAAGGCCCGGAATGCAGGCCAGTTGTCCGCGACATACTCGGCATAGACGGGAATGCGTTCGCTGAAGATGCTTGAGCCGACCTTGTTGGGATAATCCCAGCGGTGCCAAAGGGCGCCGGCGCGGAACTTCTCGGACTCCCAGCGGAGGTTGCGTTTCTCGGCCTCGCTGATCCTGAAGGCGGCATCACCGAGGAACTGCGAGTTCCACTCGGCCATGCAGAACTCCCAGGGCACGCGGGCACTGCCAAAGGAACGCACGCCCTTGTACCACCCGCGGTACATTGTCCAGTCCCACCCCCCGGGGACGGCGTACTCGCAGGTGAACAGGGGCATCACGCCCTTCTCGGACCAGGGGATGAACCAGTCGGACATCTCCTGGACGGGAGGGAAATTGATGAAGAAGTTGCTGCTATGAATCGGACTGAGGTATCCGGACGCATGGTGATAGACGATGCGGCTGGCATCCAGACGTGAGATGATGGCTTCGGCCTTGGCGGCCTTCTCGGCGTTCCGCCCGGACCAGTTGTCGCGCTTCACTTCCACGATGCCCATCAAGTCCGGGTTCATGTCGCCTGGGCTGGTGGTGGCGTTATGACTGGTGACATAGAAGACGACCGAGGGATGGTTCTGGGCGACACGGACGTAGAAGTCGGCGTGCCGCTGGTAGTTCCTCACCTCTTCCGGGTCGTCCCAGTTGTAGTTGCCGGCATGGGGCTGGGTGAGACCTATGAGCATGCCGACATCATCGCCCGCCCTCAGCGTCTCCTGGAAACTGAGATGGGAACCGGGATTCGAGCCGTAGTTGTGCGTATAGACGTAGTTGATGCCGATATCCTTGAGCCGGCGGAGGCTCTCACAGACGGCCTCGTAGTTCCCTGCCGCGGCCCCGAGGAGCGGGCTGTCGACGGGAAGAGAGGAAAGATAGATGCGGCTGCCGTTCAGGTAGAAGTCCTTGCCGTCAATCCAGAGCTCGCGGAATCCGAAGTGCGCGGGGCGGAAGACGTCCAACGTCCGATCCTGAGAATCCACCAGAGTGAGCTGAACGTCGTACATGTTCTCCGGGGTGTGGAGGTCCCAGAGCCTGTCGGGATGCCAGTCGGCGGAGAAGGTGTAACGTCCGTTGACCAGGTCGTCGCCTCGGAACACGGTGCTGAAGAAGCGCCCCACCGTTTCCCCTTTGTCCGCGACCTCCGCGCGCAGGCGATAGGGTTCCTCGCCGCCAAGGTCTGCTAGTGCCACGCGGAAGCTGATCTGCCACTTGCGCACTGACGGGTCAACCTTGAGGTCAGTGATGCGAGCCGTTCTGGGTGTGCTCGCCAGATACACGTCGCCGCAGAGCCCCCGACGTTGCACGCTGCCCTGGACCTCGCGGGCCGAAGCAGTGTCGTTGAAGGCCAACATGACGCCCTTGAGGGGGACGGCCACAACGTGCACACTCAAGAGGTGCTTCTGTCCTGGCTGGCAGGCCTCTGTCAGGTCCACCGTGCCATCGGGAAAGATCACCGTGCCCAGGGACTTCCCATCCACGTAGACGGTGGCCAGGGAGTTGACGGTATCGGCCTCCAATGCGATGCGCCGGCCGGCCCAGTTCTGGGGAATCGTGATCTCACGCTGATACCAAGCGGCCTGGAGCCCCCCCAGGTTCGTGTTCCGCCAACTGGGATGCTCGAAGACCTTCTGCGAATCCTTCTGAAGCCAGGACGAAATGCCGGGCCAGTAGCCCGGAACCTTGAAGTATCCCCAGTTGTCCACGGGCACCTCGGTGCTCTTGGCGTCCCCGGGCTGCCATCGCCACAGGCCGTTTATGCACACGCGCTCCTGTGTCGGCGTCGTCTCCCGGTACGCCTTGTCCAGGTCCCAGACCGCCTTCACACCCTCCGGCAGTGCCATCTCTGCACTCTCCTGAGTGGCCGCAGATCCCAGAGCTCCCCACACAAGCGCCATCACCATGCACGCCGCGACCTGGCACTTCTGCGCTCTCCATTGCATCGCATCACCCGCCTATGTCAGCTTCCGTCGGCGCGCTTCCCGGACGGGCCGCCCCGAGGCTAGAAAGGCACGAGCGGAGCGACCTTCGTCCCAACGACCTGCGGCAGGAGCGTAGCAGCGCGCTGCGGCGGAGTCAACAGAACGTGCCCCTGCAGAGAATGGACCGGTCGCCATCAGTGGCGGCGCCCCAACGGAGCGCGTCGAGGAATGCCCCCAACCGCTCACATGGATCGCACCCAGCGGTGCTGGGGGCCGCCGTTTCACTGGCTCTGGCACCGGTCTCGAGTTCCCGCACGGCAGACAGCGATCCGCCCAACCCAGCCGTCGGCGTCAGGCTCGTCGGTGAACCGGAGAAGGAGATGCGGGCCCTGTAGACTGAGGAAATCGGGGGACTGCTGGCCGCCTGCCCGTCCGTCGACGGGCCTTCACCGCGTTGGCCGTCGCAACCAGGTTGCGGAGGGGGCCCGGAGCACACCGTACCCGGAAACCCACCGCACCGCGAGGACCCCCTATGTCACGGCAACCGTATCGTCCTCGCGCATGGGACCATCTCGCCTCGCACGGCCCAGCCTCCGATG
>DAOVRD010000166.1 GCA_030628375.1 Planctomycetota bacterium | reverse complement strand
TGGCGTGAACGGTCGGATCGTGTCGCAGTCCGCTGCTTTCCACTGTGTCTTGCTCCATCCAACGAGACGGAGGCCGCCGATGTTGCCTACAAGCGCCGGCCGACGGGCGGCGACGTTGCGGGAGCACCTGCCGGCTGGCTCGGGGCGGACGGCGCCGTGTCGGAGCCTGAGGATGCGGCCCGTGCGGCCCGGGGCTGTCCCTCCGTGGACTGCCGTGGCATCGGTGCTGCCTGTGCGACCGGATGTGTGCCCAGGTCGAGCCCCAGCCATGCTATGAGGCCCGCGATGCGCTGGGGGTTGCTCAACTTGCTCAGGTGGGCCAGGTAGATGGCGCCCTCCGCTTCTTGTTCGGCGATCTCTTCGCGCAGGTCTTGCAGGCGATAGCCCAGTGTGCGGAGGCCCGCGTTCTGCCAGACCACGCAGAGCGCCAGCGCGGTGGCCAGGGCGATCCCGTAGACGAACTTGGCCAGTGGCATTCGCTTTCCTCTAAAGCCTGCGGGCGGCGCGCAACTGCGCACTCCTGACGCGCGGATTCTCCTTGACCTCTTCCGGCGACGGCTTCGCGACGGGGGCCGTAAGGACCTCGAGCAGCCCCTCCTTCTCCTGCCGGCGCCACGCGTGCTTGACCCGCCGGGCCTCCAGGCTGTGGTAGGTCAGAACGGCGGCGCGCCCGCTGCGTTTCAGCAAGGCCGGCAGCAGTTCCAGGAGCGCGTCCAGTTCCTCAAGTTCCCCGTTGACGTGTATCCGCAGCGCCATCATCGCGCGGGTGGCCGGGTGGATGCGCCACCTGCGGCGGCTGCCGTGCCGTGCAGCAATGCTCTTGATCAGGTCGGCCAGTTCTGCGGGGGTGTTGATGGGACGGCTCTGGCGCTGGCGGCAGATGCGGGCCGCTATCTGGCGGCTGAACCTCTCCTGGCCGTAGCGATGGAAGATGTCGGCCAGTTCCCGCTCCGAAGCGCCGTTCACCACTTTCCACGCCGTTGTGCCGCCGCGCGTGTCATAGCGCATGTCCAACTTCGCGCCGGACTCGAAGGAAAAGGCGCGATCCGGCTGCAGGAGCTGATGAGTGCCGACGCCGAGGTCGGCCAGGACGATGTCGAACGCTTCGACCCCTGCCTGTTCTGAGAAGTGCAGGGCGTCGCTGAAGCGTCCGGCGAAGAGGCGGAACTGGCCGGGGGACTCGGCGGCCAGGCGCGTCCGCGCGACCTCCAGCGCGCTGGCGTCCGCGTCTATGCCGACCAGCAACCCGTCGGGTCCGATGGCGCGTGCCAGGGCCAGGGAATGGCCGCCCGTTCCCGTAGTAACGTCCAGGGCCGTGTCACCGGGCGCCGGGCTGAGGAGCTGCAGGACTTGGCGGACCATGGCTGGCTGGTGGAGGGGAAACTCGCAAGCGGCTTCTTCATGCTCCAGAATGGCCGTGGCCCCGCGCTGTGAGTCGAAGAAAGACATGTTCCGTCCGGTCTTGCGTGCCTACGCCGTGGTCGCAACGCCGAGGCCCCTCACTGCTGCGGGTCGGTCTCGCTTCGGCCCCCATCCTCGGAGGACGGTGGAATGCCAGAAGACTCGGGAGGAGTCCTGTAGACCGGGTCGAGAAGGTCGGGCGCCACCTGCTCGAATGCTTCCTGTTCCTCCGCGGCTCTCTGTTCCACCAGTTCGGTGCGGCTTAGCGTCAGCCAGTAGTTCTGAGCGACCAGCGTTATCTGCTGAACCTGCTCGTCAATGTCCGCGTGCTGGCGGAGTCCTTCCGGAATGACGAGACGGTTCTGTTTATCGGCTTCGACGAAACGGACTCGATTGTAGAAGTAGTCCCGGGCCTGGCGGATGACTTCCGGGTCCATGCCGGGCGGCGGATTCTCGAAGCGCCGCACCGCCAGGTCGGCGTTGGGGATGGGATAGACGAAGATACGCTTTCGCGTCCCGGGCGCCAGGTAGAACGAAAGCCTTTCGTAGGCTGCGGCGGGCATATCGGCACCCGCCGCGCGGCGCGCCCTTCCCAGTTCCCGGTGCACGGCGGCGGCCAGGTCGTCCGGGAGGCGGAACCGACCACGGGTGTCCAGACTGACTGACTCCTGGTAGCCGAAGAGCCGGACGAACCCGCGGTCTCCGTTGTTGCCCGCCAGTAGCTCAGCGACTCCCATTGATCTTTCCTTTCCACCCTTTGGCGCCCGTAAGTCCGGAGCTTCTTATGCGTAAACCCCGATGCAGCCATGAGTACGGCATGCAAAGCATAGGTATTAGGTGACCAAAGTGGTCGTAATACTATCCCGCCCTGTCTGGCTTGTCAAGACCTTTGTTCGGCGTTTTTTTGGCTCTTGCCGAGGGCCGTTGCGATAGCGCGGACGGCAAGAAGGCTTCGACATGGGCTTCGTACAACAGGCGGCGCGGGGCGCGCCCTTGCGGGGCCATATCTGGCATTGGACACCTGTTGGGGTATGACGTAGCAGGGGGAATGGCGCACCGCGTTTTTTTCTGATTCTTCCTGCGGCCCGCGCTCACGGGGACCAGGACCGGCGCCCGATGTGCTTCCCAGCGCTTGCCCACGCGCGCCACGTCGTGTGCCCGCGGTGCCACGCCGGTTCCCCGGCGGGGCCAACAGTCAGGTTGGCAGGCCCTGGCGTTCCGGTTAGAATGGCACTGCTTATGTCGCGTTCGAGGCCCTGGCCGGAGCGTCAAGGATGATCATTGTGGGCTTGGATTACGGGACCGAGAGGATAGGCGCGGCCATCAGCGACGAACTGGAGGTGGCGGCCCATCCGCTCCCTACCATCGAAACGGACGGGCAGGAACTCGACCGCATCGCGGAGCTTGTGAAGGAGCGGCGCGTCGAACTGGTCGTGGTGGGTATGCCGCTGCGAATGAACGGCACCGAAGGGATTCAGGCTCGGAAGGTCAGGGGATTCGTCAAGGCGCTCGCCCGGCGATTGGCCGGCGTGGACGTGGTGACGACCGACGAACGGCTGACCACGGCGCAGGCCGAGCGGGCGCTCTCCGCGATGGGTGCCAGCGCGCGTACGCGCAGACAGAACGTGGACCGCATGGCCGCGCAGATCATCCTGCAGCGCTACATGGGCCGGCGGGCGGCCCAGCGGGGGCGCGAAGGAGGGCCGTAAGGGGCCGCTGAGCGCAGCGGGGCCGCTCAGCGCAGCATGAAGCAGCGTGCCGCTCCGATGACGCCGGCGTCCCTGGGCAGTTCGGCGAAGCAGACCTTCACGTCCCGCCGCGACGCTTCCAGCGTGCGCTTCTCCATCTCGTCCAGGAGCGGTTCCATCAGCATGTCGCCCGCGGCGGCGACGCCCCCGCTGAAGGCGATGACCTGGGGATTGAGGATGTGCATGATGTTGGACACTCCCACGCCGAGGTATCTGCCGGTCGCCTCGATGTTGTCCCTGGCTGCTTTGTCCCCGGCCAGCGCCGCCTTGTGGATGTCCTGGGCGGTCAGATCGTCCAGCCGCGGGGCGAGGGAGGTCTCTCTGCCGCTCTGGATGGCCTGGTGCATTCGTCTGACCATTGCGGTAGCGCTGGCGTAGGCCTCCAGGCATCCGAGGTTCCCACAGCCGCACCGCGGCCCGTCGGGGTTGATGCTCATGTGTCCGATCTCCCCGGCCACGCCGTTGGCGCCGTGCCAGACTCGACCGTCGAGAACGATGCCGCCGCCGATCCCGGTTCCCAGCGTCAGCAGCACCAGCGAAGAGGCGCCGCGTCCTGCGCCTGCCCACTGCTCGGCCAGCGCCGCAACGTTGGCGTCGTTATCCAGCGCGCACGGCAGACCGATGTCGTCCTCGATCATCCGGCGCAGCGGGATGTCGTCCCAGCCCGGCAGGTTCGGGGAGAACAGGACGACGCCGTTCTCCAGGTCAATGGTGCCCGGACTGCCGACGCCGATTCCGGCCACCGCATCGGGTCCCACGTCGGCCGCTTCGACGCACTGGCGGGCCGTCTGGCAGATCCGCTCGGCCACGGCCGCCGGGCCGCGCTCGCCCAGTGTCTCGGCCTGATGGCGGTGGACGATCGTTCCCTCAGCAGAAACCAGGCCGACTTTGATATTGGTACCCCCGAGGTCCACTCCGAACACCAGTTCTTTCATTGATCACCTGCTCCTGTAGGGCGGCACGGAAGGGGCGCGCCCCGTCCGGTCAGTCCGCCGGCGGGTATTCGTTGCAAAGGTAGTAAAGCGGCGGCTCGTCTTCTTCGATCTCGGGAAAGCGTCCGACTTCCTCGGCGAAGCGGTTGTCGGCCGTGTCGTCGTTGACGGCGGAGACCTCCCTGCTCAGCACAGTGCCTCCCTCCGCCCACAGCTCGTGGTAAAGGCCCTGCGGGAGACAAACGCTCTCCCCCGGCTTCAGCCTGACGCACCCGCCCGCCGGCACTTCCGTGGCAACGCCGTCCAGCCTCACCCTCACGGGGTGCACTCTGTCGGGCACTTCGTTCTCGTCCGACCCGTAGAGCTGAATGACCAGGTCGCCGCCGCAATGGTTGATGATGTCCTCCATCTTCTGCCAGTGGAAGTGCATCAGGCAGCGCTGGTTCTCCTTCGAGATCAGGATCTTCTCGCAGTAGGGCTTGATGTCGTCCGGGTTGCGCCTATTGCCGTTGCGCATGGTGAACAGCAGGATGCCGCAGCGGCCGAAGTCTCCGCGTCCGAAGTCCACGACGTCCCACCCCAGCATATTCCTGCGGATCTGGTCGCATTCGCGACCCTTGCTCCGCCAGTGGTCGGGTGTCCAGAATGCGAACGGGGGAAGATGGAAATTGCACTGCCGAAGGAATTCGATGCCCTCCTTGATTATGTCGTTGATTTGCGAACGCTTCATGGGAGGGGCCTTCTGTGCTAGAATGAGCGGAGGGAAGTGCTGGCGTTTCAGCTTGCGAGGCGGATTCTAACTGCCCATCTATGGCGTGTCAAGACGTTGGCGCGCTGCCCCTTTTCGACAGAGCGGACGGAGTGCCCCTTTCCGTGAGGCGGCGGAAGAATCACTGCTCGGATGCTGCGTGCTGGGCGCTGGTGGGTCCGACGGCCAGCGGCAAGAGCGCAGTGGCGCTGGAGCTGGCCCGCAGGCATCCGGTCGAGATAGTGTCCGTTGACTCGATGCAGGTCTATCGGGGCATGGACATTGGGACGGCGAAGCCCACGGCGGAGGAACGGCGCCAGGTCCCGCACCACATGGTGGACGTGCTGGATCCCGGGCAGTCGTGCAACGTCGGCCGGTTCTGCCGCATGGCCCATGAGGCCATCGAAGCGGTGCGCGCCCGGGGGAAGCGGCCGTTGCTGGTCGGCGGCAGCCCTCTCTATTTGAAGGGACTCATATGGGGTCTGATGGAGGGACCGGGCCGCTCTGCCCAGGTTCGAGATCGCCTGCAGCGCGAGCTGGACCGGACAGGCAGTGAGGCCCTCCATCGCCGGCTGGCCCGACTGGACCCCGAGGCGGCCCGGCGCATTCACCCCAATGACGTGCAACGCCTTGTCAGGGCGCTGGAGGTGTGCGAGCTGACCGGCGAGAGGATCACGTCCCGCCAGGCGCAGTTCGCCGGCGAGCCACAGCTTGAGCATCGGATGGTGGGTCTGCGCTGGTCTCGGGCCGGACTTTATGAGCGGATCGAGGTGCGCGTGGACCGAATGATGGAAGCCGGCCTGCTGGCGGAGGTGGAATCCCTGCGGGGCACGCTGGGGCCCCAGGCGCGGCAGGCGCTGGGGTACAGGGAACTTTTGGACCATCTGGAAGGTCTAACCGATTTGGAGGAAGCCGTGGCTCTGATCAAACGGAACACCCGTCGGTTCGCCCGGCACCAACTGACGTGGCTACGGCACTTCCCGCAGGCCCGGTGGGTTGACGCGACGCGCTGCCAGGGGCTCTCTGAACTGGTGGATAAGTGCGAGGCGAGTTTCGGTCTCTCTGCTTGACAGCAGTGCATGGTTCCGCTATGATTTCGGCTGGTTATAAACTTAGGAGGCGTCGGTTAGATGGCTAAAGCGATCTGGGGTCTGGATTTTGGGCATTGGAGTCTCAAGGTCGCTCGGGGACGCTATGACAAGAAGAGCGACAGTGTCATCATAGACCTTCTCGACGAAATCGTTTACGGCCAACTCCGCTGCGGCTACGAAGCCAGCCCGATAGAGAAGCATAGGGAAGGCATTATTGCATTCAGGGCCAAGCATGAGATCGGCGCCGGCGACGACCTGTGCATTGCGGTCAGCGGGAGTGAGGTGTTCCATCGTTTTGTGAGACTTCCCCCGGTTCCTGGCCGGCTGGATGATATCATGCGGTTCGAAGCCGGACAGCAGATCCCGTTCGATCTCGAAGAGGTGGTCTACTCCTATCAGCGCATCCAGGAAGAGACGGAAGGGGAGGAAGAATTCGAAGAGATAGAGGTCGGCCTGTTCGCGCTGAAGAGGCAGAAGGTAGCAGAGCTGATGGACATGCTGGGCGAGTGGCGCTGGAACCTGCGCGTCATCCAGGATGCTCCGTTGGCCGTGTATAACCTGCTTCACTATGAGGGGCTGGCCAACGAATCTCTGGTTGTGCTCGACGTCGGGGGGGCGACCACGGACGTGTTGGTTTTGAATCCGCCTCGCTTCTGGGTCAGAACGCTTCTGGTGGCTGGCGATGATCTGACCAATGCTTTTGTGCAACACTTCAATGTCACGGTGGAGGAGTCCGAGCGCATAAAGCGGCGAGCCGGTCGGAGCGCGCACAAGGAACAGATCGTCCGTATCCTGCAGCCTGTCTTCGAGGAGCTGACCACCGAGATCCAGCGCTCGCTCGGCTACTACAAGAGCTTGGAGCGCGGCGTTATGTTCGATCGTGTCTTGATCGTGGGCGGTGCCTTGAGGATGTCGGGCCTGGCGCAGACGCTCTCTGCTGAGATGCAGTATAAGGTCCAGCACCTGGGCGAACTGAGGAGGATTCGGGGCGAGGGTTCGGTGGATGCGGAGCGTTTGCGGACGGCTTTGCCGGGCGCATGCGCTGCTTTGGGCCTCGTGGTGCAGGGCGCCGGGCAGGGGCGGATGGAGATCAACATGGTGCCTGAGGAAGTGGTCATGGCTCGCGTCGTCGCCCAGAAGAAGCCTTGGGCGCTGGCGTCGGCCGTGATGTTCCTGCTGGTCGTTGCGTTTCTGGTTCTGGGTGAGTGGCTGTATGCCGGCGAACTGAGGCAGGCGGATCGGCAAGTGCGGGGGGACACGCTGGAGACGGTTACCAAGCTGGAGAACGACTACACCCAGGCGACCGACGAGGCCGCTGAACTTGAGAACAAGCTGGCATCTCTTGCGGATGCCGGCATTGACCGCGACATTTTCCTGCTCGTGCTGCCTGTGTTTGCCGACGTCATCGCGTCGAAGGACGTCTACGTCACCAGGCTGGATTTCTCCTGGATGGAACCGAGCGCAATCGCTCTGCAAGTAGAGGCGCTTGCGGGGGACAGAGGCGTTGTTCCTGGCGCGCCTCCGTTCGGGGGGGGCGGTCTCGTGGGCCCCCCGGCACCGGGCGGAGCAGTGGGTGCAAGACTGCCTGGGGTGGGCGTTGGTGCCAGGCCCCCCATGCCTGGCCTGCCTGGCGCAGGCCCGCTGGCTGCGGGGGGACCGGCGGCCAGGAGAGCGTACACCGGCCAATACGGCGATCAATCGCTGCTGGTCCTGCAATTCTCTTGTGAGTCCACGCAGCGCAGCCTGACATACATAGAAGGCGTACTTGAGGCGTTGGCTGGCGCAAGCCTTCCGGACAGCTCGGAGCCGGCTTTTACGGAGGTGAAGATGCTGGGAGAGGCGTACGACGTGTGGCGTATTGGCTCCACCGGAGCAGTCACCTCGGAAGGCCAGGAGGGGGCTGTCCCCTACGCGGCGTTCGAGGGCTTTGCCGTGGTCAATACGGGCCAGGGAACTGAGGAAGTCGAGAGCGAATAACGGCTGGCGACGCCGCGATCTGCGGTCTATGCGTCAGCTATAGTATGAGAAGGTGGCCGCCCAAGGGAGAAAGAGATATGGATGCCATCATACGCAGCAAGTTCTGGATCGCTCTGGGAGCACTGATCCTGATCAGTGGCGTGGTCTTCGGGGTCTGGTTCGTCCCCGCCGCCGCGCGGAACAACCAGAACATGGATACCTGGGTCGAACAGGCCGACGAGGTCAAGAGCTACACGGAGAAGGACCTTCGCAGCCAGGAGTCCGTGGACAAAGCGAAGGAACTGAAGACCGCGTATGAGGACGACGTGGGCCGCGTGATGGCGGTCTTTGAACAGCAGGACGGGTTGCTGGACGAGCCCTTTGTTGACCCTGAGACGGGCGAGGTGCCTGAAGCCGCCCGCTGGAAAGAGATATACGGCGAGAAGATGGACGAGCTTGCGGAGGAGATCGGAAAAAGCTTCGCTCCTGAGAGTTCCGCCTTGGTCATTCGAACGACCTGGGGGGACGAGTGGCCTAACCCGCCGCAGATCTGCAGGGCAGAGAAGGACTACTGGCTGCAGAAGCGCATCATGGGAGCTCTGGCCTCCGTTAACGCCGTTCGGAAGGTCGTGCCGATCTTCTCCCGGTTCGATTTTCTGTCGGCACCTGACCGATTGCTGCATGCGGGTCACGGGGAGCTTTTCGAGCCGATCGCCTTTGAGGTGATTGTTGGGACGGACTTCCAAAGCATCCCTTTGGTGCTGGACAAGCTGATGAAGTGCGACGTGCCCCTTTACATCACGACGCTCAATGTCGAGCGGGCGGATGAGGCCGCAGCGTTGTTGCAGGTGCGGGCGGGAGTGGGGCGGCAGGTGACCGGACCGGGCGCGCGCCAGCCGGGCGTTGGCGCTGGGGGCAGGCGGCCG